>JANMXB010000040.1:0-19697 GCA_031380765.1 Pseudomonadota bacterium
CGGGGTTATCGCCCGCCTCAGTCGCAAGCTGAACGATTCGCTGGGTGCAACGTCGATTATCGTTACACACGATGTTCAGGAGTCATTGAATATCGTGGACTACGTTTATTTCGTATCTGAAGGTCGCGTGGTGGCCGAGGGGACGCCGCAAGAGGTGAGGAATTCCGGCGAGCCTTTCGTCCGCCAGTTCATCAATGGCGAGCCCGACGGCCCAGTGGCCTTTCACTATCCGGCGCACGAATACACGGCGGATCTGGATGGAATCCGGGCTGCTTGATGGAAAATCTCCAGGCGTTGCTCCGAAGGCTGGGTCGCACGGTCACCGACAAACTGTGGCGACTCGGATTCGCAAGCCGGTTTTTTGCCTATATGCTCTTGCATTCGGGCACGTCGTTCCGGCGCTTTCGCATCACGGTGAGGGAGATCTATTTCACCGGCGTGCTGTCGCTCATCATCATCCTAGTATCGGGGCTGTTTGTAGGCATGGTCCTCGGCTTGCAGGGCTACGACACCCTGCAGCGCTATGGTTCCTCTGATGCACTGGGAGTGCTGGTCGCGCTTTCCCTCGTGCGTGAACTGGGGCCCGTCGTTGCCGGATTGCTGTTCGCGAGCCGTGCGGGGAGCGCGATCACCGCCGAAATCGGCCTGATGAAGGCGACCGAACAGATTTCTGCAATGGAGATGATGGCGGTAGATCCGATTGCACGGATAGTTGCTCCAAGATTCTGGGCCGGCGTCGTTTCGATGCCGCTGCTCGCGGCCCTGTTTTCGGCGGCGGGAATTTTCGGGGGCTACCTGGTCGGCGTGCAGTTGATCGGCGTGGACGAGGGCGCCTTCTGGTCGCAAATGCAGGCTGCGGTCGATGTAAGGCAGGACATTCTAAACGGAGTCATAAAGAGCCTGGTTTTCGGGGTGGCCGTCACGTGGATTGCCGTATTTGAAGGCTATGATGCCCCCCCCACCGCGGAGGGCGTGTCGCGGGCAACGACCCGCACGGTGGTGACTTCGTCCCTCGCTATTCTCGCGCTCGACTTCGTACTGACCGCATTGATGTTTACTGGAGGACATGGAAAATGAATCGCTCGGCGATCGATCTGTGGGTCGGTGTACTTGTTGCAGGCGGCCTGGCCGCGTTGCTATTCCTGGCGCTGAAGGTGGGTAACCTGGCGTCCATATCCACTTCCGAGGTATATCAGGTGGAGGCCAAGTTTGCTAACATCGGAGGATTAAAGGTGCGGGCGCCCGTAAAGAGCGCGGGTGTTGTCGTTGGCCGGGTGGCGGACGTTCATTTCGATAATGAGAGTTATGAGGCGGTCGTCACCATGAATGTCGATGGACGATTCAAGTTTCCGCGCGATACTGCGGCTAAGATACTGACTTCCGGCCTGCTCGGAGAGCAATATGTCGGCCTGGAAGCAGGCGGCGACACCGCAATGCTGAAGGGCGGCGATCGGGTGAAGCTCACACAGTCCGCAGTTGTGCTGGAAAACCTCATTAGCCAGTTCATGTTCAGCAAGGCTCAAGAAGCCGGAAAAGAAGTGAAGGACGCCAAGTGATTCACGCAATATTCAGTATTGCCATGCGCGGCAGATTTCTGCTCGTCGCCGGCGCATTGATACTTACAGCCGGCTGCGCGACGACCGGTGGCGATTCGCGTGATCCTTTCGAAGGGTTCAACCGATCGATGTACGGTTTCAATCAGACCGTGGATGAGGCCGTGCTGAAACCGGTGGCCAAGGCCTATAAGACGGGGCTGCCCGAGATCGTGCAAACGGGCGTGCGCAACTTCTTTTCCAATTTGGCGGACATTTTTATCTCCGTCAACAATCTGCTCCAGGGCAAAGTAGTTGAAGCCGCGAATGACGGCATGCGCTTTGCATTGAACACCACGATTGGTGGTTTCGGCGTGCTCGACTGGGCCTCGGAGATGGGACTCGAAAAGCACAACGAGGACTTCGGCCAAACTTTTGGCAGGTGGGGAGTCAGCGACGGGCCTTATATCGTGTGGCCGCTCCTCGGATCGAGCACTGCGCGCGACTCGGTTGGCGGAGTGATCGACGTTCGAGTCGATCCCGTCAGCAACCACAAGCCGATCGCAATGCGCAACGCGATGTATTTGACGCGGCTGGTTGGAAAGCGGGCGGATCTTCTCGATGCCAGCCGGATTCTCGAGGAAGCCGCCTTGGACAAGTATGTATTTGAACGCGACGCATATTTTCAGCGACGTCGAAATCTGATCCATGACGGCAACCCTCCGCGAGAATCCGCCCGAGCGGCCCCCTTGCCGGAGACCAGTGGCACTTCGCGAAGCGAATTCCTTCAGGCACCAGGTGATTCCGAGCGCGTCCTTACCGTGTCGGCGAACGGAGACGCACGGCGTGCTGAAAGCAGGTAGGCGTTTCCTGGCGGTCGCGGGCGTCGTCGGGGTTGTCCTGGCCGCGTCCTCGCGCGCGCAGGAAACGAGCCCGGACACGCTTGTCAAGAATGTAACCCTTGAAGTAATCGACATTATCAGCAAGGACAAGGACATTCAGTCCGGCAATCAACGAAAAATCATCGAATTGGTCGAAGCGAAAGTCCTGCCCCACTTCAATTTCGCGGCAATGACGCGCCTTGCTGTGGCCATCAACTGGGAGAAGTCGACTTCCGATCAGAAAAAGCAACTGACCGATGAATTCAAAACTCTGCTTGTTCGAACCTACTCGAGCGCGCTTTCCGCCTATCGCGATCAGCGGTTCGACTTTCGTCCGTTGCGTGCCAAGCCGACAGATACTGACGTGACCGTACAGGTGAGAATTTCGCAGGGTGGCCGCGAGCCGGTCACTCTTGAATACGACATGGAGCGGACACCCTCAGGCTGGAAGGTCTATGACGTTCGTGTGGCGGGTGTAAGCCTGGTCGCGAATTATCGGACTGAATTTTCAAACGAGATTCGCGCCAATGGAATTGACGGCCTTATCAAAGGCCTCGCGGCAAAGAACCGGGGCCAGACAATCAGGGCGGAGAAAAAGTGATCCGGCGCGAAGGCGACCGGATCCTCATAGCGGGCGCCGTGACGCTAGAAAACGTGACCGGCGTACTTGCAGAGGGCCTTGCCCATGTTCGCGCCGGAGCTTCCGTGGTCGACCTCGCCGAGGTTTCCGAGCTTGACTCCTCGTTGCTTGCGGCAATGCTCGCGTTGATGCGCGAGGCCCGCTTGGCAAACCGGCCGCTTTCGCTCGCAAATCTTCCAGAAGGTCTTCAGACGCTTGCCGGCCTCTATGGCGTCGAAGACCTGTTACCCGCGGGTCCGGCTGACGGCTAGATTTTTGCGGCCCGCCTCGGGCCTTGCTGGGCTAGCGGTTTTTCTCGGCAATCGCTCTCACTAACCGCAAGAGCGGGTATAAACTCATGGAGTGGATGCGCGCGCCGCATCATCTATCTTTATCGCGGAAATCAGATGGTTACGCCAGATAGCATCAAGCAGGGCATCAGTTCTGGTCTTGCTTGCGAACACGTTGAAGTCATGGGCGACGGTCAGCATTTTGAAGCTGTAATCGTCAGCGCTGCATTCGATGGCAAGTCGCGCGTTCAGCGCCACCAACTCGTGTACGGCGCCCTCGGTGACCGCATGCGCCAGGAAATTCATGCTCTTTCAATGCGCACCCTGACGCCTGGCGAATGGACCGAGGGCAAATGAAATGAACAAATTGCTGATTACGGGAGGCAGGCCCCTCGACGGCGAAGTTCACGTTTCGGGTGCGAAGAACGCTGCTCTGCCGATCATGTGCGCCGCGTTGCTTTCGCCCGAGCCTCTGGCCATGTCCAACGTCCCGAAGCTGATGGACGTTGCAACCATGGCCAAATTGCTTGCCCAGATGGGCGTGATCATCGCGCGTGCCGCGGACGGACGCATGACATTGCGGGCCGAAACGATAGGCAACCCGGCCGCGCCGTACGACATGGTCCGCACGATGCGCGCGTCCATCCTGGTTCTTGGGCCGCTCGTGGCGCGTTGCGGGCGCGCGAAGGTCTCCCTTCCAGGTGGTTGCGCAATTGGACAACGCCCCGTGGATCAGCATCTCAAGGGACTCGCCGCAATGGGTGTCAGCCTTTCTGTGGAGCATGGCTATATTCACGCAGAGGCCGTGCGGCTCAAAGGCGCAAGAATCCTGATGGACCTTGTCACCGTGACGGGTACGGAGAATCTCATGATGGCCGCTACTCTGGCCGAGGGTTCGACCGTTCTTGAGAATGCCGCGCGTGAGCCTGAAGTGGTCGATCTTGCGAATTGCCTGATTGCGATGGGAGCGAAAATCGAAGGCGCGGGGACGGATCTGATCCGCATCGAGGGGGTGAGTCAACTCTACGCCGCAAGCCACCCGGTAATGCCTGACCGAATCGAGACGGGCACCTATCTTGCGGCTGCGGCAGCGAGCAGGGGCCGGATAAAGCTTACCGGCGCAGCGCCGGACACACTCGACGCCACGTTGGGAAAACTGCGCGAGGCGGGCGCAAAAATCGACTGTACGGACAGTACTATTGAACTGGAAATGACCGGAAGGCCTGCCGGGGTAGGTCTGAGAACGGCGCCCTATCCCGGGTTCGCCACCGACATGCAGGCTCAGTTCATGGCTTTGGACGCGGTTGCGAGCGGCACGTCGGTGATTACTGAAAATATATTCGAAAACAGATTTATGCACGCGCTCGAATTGCAAAGGCTGGGGGCCGATATCGCGATACAAGGCAATACCGCCATTGTCAGAGGGGTCGACAAACTGCAGGGTGCCACCGTGATGGCCACCGATCTGCGTGCTTCAGCGAGCCTGGTAATTGCCGGGTTGGTCGCTGAAGGCGAAACAGTCATTGATCGCATTTATCACTTGGATAGAGGTTATGAGGCGCTCGAACAAAAGCTAGCTTCCCTTGGAGCACGCGTACAACGCCTTGCCTAGAGATCGCGGACCACATCCCCCAAACCTCGGCTTGAGGTAGAATTACGCCCCTTTTAAGCTCGCCAAACGCGCGAAGAATCAAGCCCATGCAGCGCTTTTTCAGGTTCGTCGAGCAATGAGCGGCTCGATTTCGATCGCGCTGTCCAAGGGCCGCATCTTTGATGAGACCGCCCCTCTGCTTGCACGGGCAGGTTTGCGTCCACGCGAAAGTCCCGAGTCGCGAAAATTGGTGATCGGAACGAACCGCAAGGATGTAAGGCTCATCATCGTCCGTGCATCCGATACGCCGACCTATGTGCAGCATGGCGCGGCCGATCTCGGCATCGCGGGTCACGACGTTCTGCACGAGCACGGCGGAACCGGTCTCTATCAGCCGTTGGACCTCGGAATCGCCACCTGCCGGATGATCGTTGCGGTCCGCAACGGCTTCGATTACGAAGATGCGGTTCGAAGCGGAGCCCGGCTGCGCGTCGCGACGAAATATGTCCGTACCGCACGCGAGCATTTTGCCAAGAAGGGCGTCCATGTCGACCTTATCCGGCTTTACGGCTCTATGGAGCTCGCGCCCATTGCAGGACTGGCTGACGCGATTGTCGACCTGGTCAGCTCGGGCAATACCCTCAAGGCGAACGATCTTGTCGTAGTCGAGGAGGTGATGCCGGTTTCCGCGCGGTTGATCGTGAATCAGGCGGCGCTAAAAACAAGGCGTGCATTTCTGCAGCCGATGATTGACGCGTTTGCACGGGCTGCGGCGCCGTGACCAGCCAGATCGCACGGTTCAGCACGACCGATGCCGACGCCGCAGAGCGGCTGGCTAACCTCGCCGGACACGTGCCGACGCAAGACGACCGGGTCGACGCAACAGTGCGTGAAATTCTGTCAAATGTCCGCACCCGCGGCGATGTTGCCCTGCTCGAATACACCAGGGAATTCGACCAGACCAATGTGACTTCGCTGGCCGATCTGGAGATTGGCAGGACGGAGCTCGACCGTGCGCTGGAAGCGATCTCGCTCGAACAGTCAGAGGCGCTTCGCGAAGCGGCAAATCGGATCCGCCGATTCCATGAGAGGCAGTTGGGCTCTTCCTGGGAATACGCCGATCCGGACGGCACAAGGCTCGGCCAGCGGGTAACTGCCCTGGACAGGGTCGGACTTTATGTACCGGGCGGCAAGGCCTCTTATCCCTCTACGGTTCTTATGAATGCGATCCCGGCTAAAGTAGCGGGAGTGCGCGAGTTGGTGATGGTCAGCCCGACTCCACAGGGAGAACGCAACCCTCTGGTACTCGCCGCAGCCTCGCTTGCCGGGGTGGACCGGGTCATCGCGATCGGCGGTGCCCAGGCAGTCGGTGCGCTTGCCTACGGGACACAAAGCGTTCCGCGGGTGGACAAGATCGTCGGGCCGGGAAATGCCTATGTCGCTACGGCCAAGCGCCAGGTGTTCGGCGCAGTCGGGATTGACATGATAGCGGGGCCCTCGGAGATCGTGATTATCTGTGACGGAGGCACCTCCGCCGACTGGATCGTGATGGACATGTTTTCACAGGCGGAGCACGATGAGGACGCACGCGCGATCCTCCTGTCGCCTGATGCAGGATTTTTGAATCAAATTGAAGCGGGCATTCGGAGAATGCTCCCGCAAATGAACAGGCGCGCGGTGATCGGAACTTCCCTCATGAGATACGGAGCTCTCATCCACACGCGCGACCTCGACGAAGCCTGCGAGATTGCGAATCGAATCGCGCCTGAGCATCTCGAGCTGTCAGTGGAAGCGCCGGATGCGCTACTTCCGAAACTGCGCCATGCTGGCGCAATTTTTCTCGGGCGTTACACCTCGGAGACGCTGGGGGACTACTGTGCAGGGCCCAACCATGTGCTGCCCACTTCGGGCACGGCACGTTTTTCCTCGCCTTTGGGGGTCTATGATTTTCAAAAGCGCACCAGCTTGATCGGTGTGTCGCGCGAAGGAGCTGCTTCACTTGGACGCGTCGCAGCCGTGCTCGCGAACGGCGAAGGCCTTCAGGCGCACGCGCGTGCTGCCGAATACCGGTTCTCGTGAGTTCCCATCCATGACTCCTGAGCAACTGGTGCGACCGGAAATCCTGGCGTTGCAGGCTTACCACGTGTCCGAAGCGAGCGGAATGGTGAAGCTCGACGCCATGGAAAATCCCTATCAGCTGCCTCCCGAAATGAGGGCCGAGATGGGCGCCCTGCTTGCGAAAGCGGAGATCAACCGATATCCCGAGCCCACCGGAAGAGTACTGCGTGAGTTAATACGCGACAAGATGCGAGTGCCGGATGGCATGGATGTCATTCTTGGGAACGGGTCGGACGATCTGATCCAGATGGTCACTTTCGCCCTTGCCAGGCAGGGCGCGCGGGTGATGTACCCCGAACCGACTTTCATAATGTACAAGCTGAACGCGATTCTATCGGGCACCACGCCGATAGGAGTACAGACACGGGCGGATTTCACGCTCGATCGCGAATCTTTTCTCGCGGCCATTCGCGAGCACAAGCCATCGCTCATTTTTATTGCCTATCCCAATAATCCCACCGGGGTGCTTTATGACACCGGTGATGTTGAAGCGATCATCGGCGCAAGCCAGGGATTGGTGGTGCTCGACGAGGCTTACCACGTCTTCGCGCAAAAGAGCTTCATGGCGCGGTTGAATGAGTTTCGCAATCTGGCCGTGATTCGGACGGTGTCCAAGCTGGGTCTCGCCGGCCTTCGTCTTGGCTATCTCGCCGCGCGGCCCGGCTGGGTTCGCGAATTCAACAAGGTGCGCCAGGCCTATAACGTCGGAGTGCTCACGCAGACGGCGGCGATCTACGCGCTCGGAAAACTCGACATTCTCGAAGCGCAGGCTGCTGTCATCCGTTCTGATCGCACCGCGCTGCGCGACAGCCTTGCGGCGCTGCCCGGCGTGACCGTCTATCCATCAGCAGCCAATTTTTTCCTGGTGCGCATCCCGGATGGGATTCGCACTTTCGAGGCTTTGAAGGCACAAGGCGTGCTCGTCAGGAACTTTCATGGATCGCATCCGATGCTTGCAAATTGTCTGCGGATCACCGTGGGTACGCCGGATGAGAACCGCACTCTTATTTCCGCCATGCGCGAAGCGCTCTGAGGTGCCCATGCGTAATTCCGAAGTCACGCGCAATACCAAGGAAACACAGATCAGCGTCCGTCTCGGGCTGGATGGAGCTGGAGTGGTCAGTTTTTCCACGGGCCTGCCTTTTCTCGAGCACATGCTCGAGCAGATTGCGCGCCATGGGCTCCTTGACCTGGATATTCAAGCGAAAGGGGACCTTCATATCGATGCCCACCACACAGTCGAGGACATCGGGATCACGCTCGGCCAGGCTTTCGCCAAAGCGGTCGGCGACAAGGCCGGTGTCCGCCGGTACGGTCATGCCTATGTGCCTCTCGACGAAGCGCTCTCGCGCGTTGTCATCGACCTCTCCGGACGGCCTGGATTGGAATATCACGTCAATTTCACTCGCCCCCTCATCGGCGAATTCGACGTGGATCTCATGCACGAGTTCTTCCAGGGGTTTGTCAACCACGCCTTCGTAACTCTGCATATCGACAACCTTCGGGGCGACAACGCACACCATCAGTGCGAGACGATTTTCAAGGCCTTTGGCCGTGCGCTGAGAATGGCCGCCGAGCCCGATTCGCGCATGTCGGGCGTCGTGCCTTCAACCAAAGGAACGCTGTAACGCGGCCTGCTGATGGATATCGCAGTGGTCGACTACGGGATGGGCAATTTGCGCTCTGTGTCAAAGGCGCTGGAGCACGTGGCCCCGGGAGCAGAGGTCAAAGTTACGGCGCGCCCGGCCGATCTTCGACTCGCGCGCCGGGTTGTGGTGCCAGGTCAGGGGGCGATGCCCGACTGCATGCGCGAGCTTCGTGAACGTGGTCTTTCCGAGGCGGTGGTGGAAGCGACCCGGACCAAGCCATTTCTGGGAATTTGCATCGGCCTGCAGATGCTTTTCGAGCGTAGCGAAGAGGGCGGCGCGGAGGGCCTGGCGGTGTTTCCGGGCGTCGTAAGGCGTTTTCCGCGAGGATTGCAAGACGATTCGGGCGCCCGCTTGAAGATTCCCCACATGGGCTGGAACGAAGTCATCCAGGAAATGCCGCATCCGCTGTGGAGCGGGATACCCGACGCGACCCGCTTTTACTTCGTTCACAGCTATTTCGTCGAGCAAGCTCGGGAAAACACGACCAGTGGCCGATGCACCTACGGGCTGCCCTTTACCGCCGCCGTGGCGCGGGATAACATATTCGCCGTTCAGTTCCACCCGGAAAAGAGTCAGGCCGCCGGCCTCCAACTGTTGAGAAATTTCGTTCATTGGCATCCCTGACCCCGGTTCGCTTCCTCCTATTCATATCATCCGAGCCCCAGAGCGCGTCCCGAGCGTGACCGCATCGCCATGCTGATCATTCCTGCCATCGATATAAAGGATGGACGGTGCGTGCGCCTTCAGCAGGGTGATATGGAATCTGCCACCGTGTTTTCCGACAATCCTGTCGCCATGGCGCGCCATTGGGCGGAGCAGGGTGCCCGGCGTCTTCATATCGTGGATCTGAACGGCGCAGTTGCGGGAAAGCCGAAGAACGAAAAAGTGATCCGCGAAATGATTGCGGCCGTGGGCGATGCTTTGCCGATCCAGCTCGGCGGCGGTATTCGTGATCTGGATACCATCGAAAGCTACATCGACGCCGGCGTTGGCTATGTGATCATCGGCACTGCCGCCGTGAAGAATCCCGGATTCCTGCACGACGCCTGTTATGCCTTCCCCGGACATATCATCGTCGGGCTGGACGCGAAGGACGGCAAAGTGGCGGTCGAGGGTTGGTCGAAGATGACGGGCCATGATGTTGTCGATCTTGGCAAGAAGTTTGAAGACTACGGCGTCGAAGCGCTCGTCTACACCGACATCGGGCGCGATGGAATGCTCACTGGCGTCAATGTCGAGGCGACCCTGAAACTGGCCCAGGCGATCAAAATACCCATCATCGCTTCCGGCGGCCTGAGCAGCGTGAAGGATGTCCAGGCAGTGTGCAAGTTGGTGCCGGAGGGAATTGTCGGCGCCATCGCAGGCCGTGCGCTGTATGAAGGCAAACTTGATTTCAAGAAGGCGCAGGCCGCGGCGGATAAGGCCGTCAGTGGCGCCTGAGCGCCCCCGGTCGAGGAATCCAGCCGGTGAGTCTCGCGAAGCGCGTCATTCCCTGCCTTGACGTCACCGGAGGCCGCGTTGTCAAGGGCGTCAATTTCATTGACCTGCGCGACGCGGGTGATCCGGTGGAAATCGCTTCGCGTTACGACGAACAAGGCGCGGACGAGCTGACTTTTCTCGACATCACGGCAAGCTCGGACGGGCGGGACATCATCCTTCATGTGATCGAAGCAGTAGCGGCACGGGTCTTCATACCGCTCACGATCGGGGGCGGGGTCCGGAAGGTCGAGGACGTTCGCCGGCTTCTGAATGCAGGAGCCGACAAGGTATCCATAAATACGGCCGCGGTAGAAAATCCGGACCTCGTTTGCGACGCAGCGGGCAAGGTAGGCAACCAGTGCATCGTTGTCGCCATCGATGCCAAGAGGCGCGCAGGCGGCTGGGAAGTCTACACGCATGGCGGGCGCAAGCCGACTGGACTGGATGCGATCGGCTGGGCGAAACGAATGGAAGTGGCCGGCGCAGGGGAAATCCTCCTCACCAGCATGGACCGCGATGGCACGCGCAATGGTTTCGACCTGGAACTGACCCGCGCGGTATCCGATGCCCTTGGCATTCCAGTGATTGCGTCTGGCGGCGTGGGAAGTCTCGATCACCTTGCTCAAGGGGTCATCGCCGGTGGCGCCGACGCCGTTCTGGCGGCGTCGATTTTCCATTTTGGAGAGCACACTGTACGTCAGGCTAAATTGCACATGCGTGAACGCGGTATCGAGGTCAGGCTGTGAGCGCACCCGAAAAGAGCTGGATGGAAGAAATCGGCTGGGACGCCAATGGGCTAGTTCCCGTTGTCACTCAGGAAATCGAGAGCGGACGGGTGTTGACCGTGGCCTGGATGAATCGCGATGCCCTGGTGAAGACCGTTGAGACAGGGCAAGCCGTCTACTGGTCACGCTCGAGGAAGCGCCTCTGGCACAAGGGAGAGGAATCCGGACATGTGCAAAAGGTGGTCGAAATACGCCTCGACTGCGACGCAGATGCAGTATTGCTGAAAGTCGAGCAAATTGGCGGGATCGCCTGCCATACCGGCCGGGAGAGCTGCTTTTTCCGCAAGCTGGAGGATGGCCGGTGGACAAGTACCGATCCGATATTGAAGGACCCCGTCCTTATTTACCGGCGGCAATGAAACCCGGCCACAACGAAACGCTGGCGCGCATAGCAAGTGCGATCGAGGAGCGCAAATCCGGCAAGCCCGACGAGTCCTATGTCGCGCGCCTCCTGGCCAAGGGCGAAGATGCGATTCTGAAGAAGATCGGCGAAGAGGCCACGGAAACCGTACTTGCCGCAAAAGATGGGGACCGGCTGCACCTGGTGCGGGAAACAGCGGATCTCTGGTTCCATTGCATGATCATGCTTGCGCATTATGGCCTTGGCCCGCAGGACGTCATTGCGGAATTGCACAGGCGCGAGGGAATCTCCGGCCTGGATGAAAAAGCGGCACGCAAGCAAACACGGCGCGACGAAGAGTGACGAAGAGTGACCTATGCAAGATTGCCTATTCTGCAAGATAGTACAGGGCGTAATACCCTCTAAAAAGGTTTACGAAGACGCCGATATCCTGGCGTTTTACGATATCCGCCCCGTAGCCCCCGTTCACTTCCTCATCATTCCGAAAACGCACGTCGAAACGCTCTACGACGTGGGAACGGAGCACCATCACGCGCTCGGCAAAATGCTCGCGATGGCGGGTCAACTGGCGCGCGAGGCCGGGGCAAAAGACGGTTTTCGCGCCATAGTCAACTGCGGGCGTGTGGGGCATCAGGAGGTGTATCATTTGCACATGCACGTGATCGGTGGGCCGGACCCGCTTGGCCCGATGATCACAAGAAGGATATAGGAGGTTGTCATGGGTGGATTTTCGATTTGGCACTGGCTGATAGTGCTGGTGATAGTGATGCTCGTCTTCGGCACGAAGAAGCTGCGCAACATGGGCGCCGACCTTGGAGGTGCTGTGCGTGGCTTCAAGGACGGCATGCGCGAAGGCGGCGACAAAGCGGCGGAAGGCGCCGCCCCGCAGGTAACCGGCGGCAAGACTGTCGAGGGCCAGGTCACGGGAAAAACCGAGACCAAAGCCTAGTCGAGCCGATGTATTAACGCAGGGCGTCCCTCGTGGGCGCCCTTTGTTTCTGCGGATTCCTCAAGTGTTCGATATCGGATTCTCCGAGCTGGTGGTGATCGGCCTCGTGGCCTTGATCGTGATAGGGCCGGAGCGGCTCCCACGCGTGGCCCGCACGGTCGGTCATTTGATCGGCAGGCTGCAACGCTATGTGGCCGACGTGAAAGCCGACATCAACCGCGAGGTTGAACTCGATGAGCTGCGCAAAATGCGCGATTCGGTCCAGGAGGCCGCCGCGAGTATCGAGAGCTCGGTCACCTCCGGGCTTTCAAAGGCGGAAGAAGATCTCAACCGGTCGATTGGAGCGGATTTGCCGTCCGGGACCTCACTGCCGCCAGCGGTTCCAGCACCGGAAGCGGCGCAGGAACCGCCCAGGGAGCCGCCCAAGCTGGCGGAGAACAAGCCGTGACCGGGTGCCTGGCGTGAGCACCCAGGAAACTTTCATCTCTCATCTGGTCGAGCTGCGCACTCGACTGATACGCGCGCTGCTCGCCGTCGTTGTGGTCTTTGTGTGCCTCTTTCCGTGGGCGAAGGACCTCTACTCCCTTCTGGCAAATCCCCTGCTCGCCTCGCTTCCCCAAGGGGGGCAGATGATAGCCACCGACGTGGTCGGCGTCTTTGTCGTTCCGATGAAAGTCGCCTTTCTCGTAGCTTTCCTGATCGCCCTTCCGTACGTGTTGTACCAGCTGTGGGCCTTCATCGCGCCCGGACTGTATGCTCACGAAAAGAAATTGGTATTGCCATTGGTGATTGCGAGTTCGATTTTGTTTTTCGTCGGCATGTCGTTCGCGTATTTTCTCGTGTTCCCGGTCGTTTTCAAGTTCATGGCGTCGATCGCGCCCGAGGGAGTCGCGTGGATGACCGACATAGAAAAATATCTGTCGTTCGCGATAACCACGTTTGTCGCGTTCGGAGTCACGTTCGAGGTGCCGGTAGTCGTCATCGTGCTCGTGCGGGCAGGCCTGGTCTCCATCGAAAAACTCAAGGAAATACGACCCTATGTGGTCGTCGGAGCATTCGTCGTCGGGGCGATTTTCACGCCGCCTGACGTGATCTCCCAACTGATGCTCGCCGTCCCGTTGTGCCTGCTTTACGAGTTGGGGCTTTTTGTTGCCCGTTTTGTCGGTTCGGCGCCAAGGCCGGATCCTGAAGAGGCGGCCCCGGCCGCCGGTGAGGAAAACTAAGGCGCGGAGGGCTATTTCAAGAGTCGGCCCCTGCCGTTGACGAGATCGAGGGCGACGTCAAGGTCTATCCAGGCCGGCGCAGGGCATTTTGGCGAAGGCGGCCAACGATTCCGAGCGGAAAGTAGTACACGCAGACCACGAACAGGACGCCCAGCCACAGCAGCCAGCGGTCCGGATGGAGCAAATTCGGCAGCAACGGGATGCCTTGGGTCGCATCGCTCGCGATTTTCATCAGGTCCTGCAGATAGTTTTGCGCCACGACAAACAGCGTCGCTCCGATAACCGCGCCATACATGGTTCCCATCCCACCGATGACGACCATCAGCAGGATGTCGATCATGATCGTGAAATCGAGCGTGGTATTGGGGCCGGTATAGCGCAGCCACAGCGCATATAGCACACCGGCCAGGGTGGCAACCAGCGCACCGAGGCAATTCGCGATTGTCCGGTAGACGACCGTGCGGTAGCCAAGAGCCTCCGCGCGAAAATCGTTTTCCCTGATGGCCAGAAGAACCCGCCCGAAAGGCGAATTCACTGCGCGCAAGAGCAGCAGGAACAGTGCAAGCGCCCCGGCGAAAATCAGGTAGTAAGTAATCAGTTTGCCGCCGATCACCACCCCGAGCACGGGCTCTTCCAGAAGGCGAAAGCCCGGGCGCAGCAATTCGGGCACCTTGAACGTGATGCCGTCCTCGCCTCCGGTTATGTTCGAGAGCTGCGAGGCGAGAATGGCGAAGAAGGAAGCCACTGCAAGCGTCACCATGGCGAAAAAGATCGCCTTTACGCGCAGCGAAAAAAGCCCGACCAGGAAAGACAGCGCAAGGGACAGCACTAGTGCAGCGGCCGTGCCGATCGCGACCGACGCCCAGTCGGCTCCCAGGCGCCCCATGGCGATCGCTATGCCGTAGCCGCCAATGCCGAAAAACATGGTATGCGCGAACGAAACAATGCCCGTGTAGCCGAGGAGCAGGTCGTAGCTTGCGACCAGGACAACAAAAACGCACACCTTCGCGGCGACGTCCAACGCGCGCGTTCCCGGAAAGAGAAACGGCGCGAATGCAAGCGCAAACAGGATCAGGACCAGGCCGGCAGCCAGGACCCGGCTGCGCGGTTGATCGCCCGAGAGCAGGGAGTCGGCCACCCTCATTGTTTGTTCACGGGATACAAGCCCTGCGGCCGCCAGAACAGGACCAGCATCATGAGAAGGATATTGGAGCCCAGCGCGACTTTCGGCGAGATGTAGCCTACATAGTTCGCTATCAGGCCGACCAGGAGTGAGCCGACAAAGCAGCCGCCCACCGAACCCAAACCGCCGATGATGATGACGATGAAAATAAGCACCATCATTTGCGCTCCGATGTGGACCGTCACGCTTTCCTGGTACATGCCCCAAAGGGCTCCGCCCAGGCCCGCAAGAGCCGATCCCGCGACAAACACGGCGACGAATACTCGGCGGATGCGATAGCCCATGGCTTCCACCATTTCCTTGTTCTCGACACCCGCCCGAATAAGCAGCCCGATCTTGGTCCGGTTGAGAATCACGAGCATCGCGGCAAATACGGCCAGGCCGATTGCAACAGCGAGCAGGCGGAATTTCTCGATCGCAACGTCGCCGACCAGGAACGACCCGCGCAGCGTCTCGGGACGGGGCAGGGGAAGCAGATCGGGCCCCCACAGGACGTGAATGAGTTGTTCTGCAACGATCATTCCGCCGGTGGTTATCAGTATTTGCTTCAGGTGCTGGCCATAAACAGGCCTGATGATGACGCGCTCGAAAGCCAGTCCGATCAGGCCGGCGGCGGCCACCGCGCCGAGCAGCGTGGGTGCGAGCGCCCCCAAGTTGGCGGCGAAGCTTTCCGAACCCGCGGCCGAAGAAAACAGCTTCATCGTCGAGGCAGCTATATAGGCTCCGATTGCGATAAACAGGCCGTGAGCAAAATTCATCACGTCCATCAGGCCGAACACCAGCGTAAGACCCGCGGCCATGATGAAAATGAGCAGGCCCATGGCCAGACCGGCGATCGTGAGCGTAAGCCAGGTCGAGTTGCTGCCAATCGTAAAAAAAGCACCGAGCATGATCGCCGCCAGCAGGAGGAGCGGGATCGCATCGACTCGCGCCTGCGGCAGCGGATCGTCCTGGCTCGGTGCGGGAGGGATATTCACTGGTGGGTGTCGAGCGACAGGCCGAGCAATCGGGTCTGCAGCTTCTCGTCCGCGGCAAGGTCCGCCATGCGTCCCGAGTGCACGATGCGCCCCGCGTCCATCACTGCGACACCATCACCGAGCGCGCGCGCAGCGTGAAAATTCTGCTCGACCATGAGGATCGTTGTCTGGGTCTTCTTGAGCTCCACCAGAGCTTCAATCAGATTGTTGATGATCGAGGGCGCGAGACCCTTGGTCGGCTCGTCGATCAGCACAAGCTTGCGCGGCTCGACAATCGCGCGCGATATCGACAGCATCTGTTTTTGGCCCCCCGAAAGGAGTCCCGCCGGCAGAAACCAGAATTTCTTCAGCGCGGGAAAGAATACGAAGATCCTCTCCAGCCTGGATTCGTCGAGCGCGCCGGCCCGGGCGGCCAGCATCAGGTTCTCCTTGACTGAAAGTCCGGCAAAGATGCCCATGGACTCTGGTACGTAAGCGATCCCCAAGTTCGCGATTGCGGGGGTTTCGCGTCGCGTTATCTCGGTCTGGTCCAGGCGGATCGAGCCCGAGGAGGCCCTCCACAGGCCGAGGATGGTGCGCAGGGTCGTCGTTTTACCCGCTCCGTTGCGCCCGAGCAGCATCATGAGCTCGCCCTTTGGCACCGAAAAATCGACGCCCTGGAGGATATGGTAATTCCCTATGTGCGTATTTACGCCGGAAAGCGTCAGCATCTCAGGCATGGGCGCTTATCCCCAGATACGCTTCCTGGACTATGGGCGACGCGATCACGTCTGCGGGCGTTCCGTCTGCCACGAGCGCACCCTGGTGCAGCACAATGATCCGGTCCGACAGCGAGCGGACCACGTCCATCTTGTGCTCGACCAACAGGATTGTCTTGTCTTTCTGGTCTTTGATCTCCTGAATCAGGTCAAGGATCACCGGCACCTCGTCCACGCTCATGCCCGCCGTGGGTTCGTCGAACATGAAAATGTCCGGCTCGAGCGCGAGCAGCATGGCAACCTCCAGCTTGCGCTGATCCCCGTGCGAAAGCGCCGACGCAAGTGCCGTGGCCCGATCCGCCAATCCGACCCGCGCAAGGAAGTGCTGGGCCTTTTCGATCAACTCCGTGTGGACCGTCCACATGGAGATCAGGTTAAGGCCCGTGCGGGCCCGCGCCTGAACTGCGAGGCGCACGTTTTCAAGTACGGTCAGAAGCGGGAAGAGATTTGTCAGCTGGAACGCACGACCCATACCCTTGCGGGTGCGGACCGGCGCGGAGTCTTTCGTGATTTCACTCCCATAGAGAAATACCTGGCCTGCGCTCGAGGGCAATTGCCCCGAGAGAAGATTGAAATAGGTGGTTTTGCCCGCACCATTCGGCCCCACGATTGCCGTAAGGGTCCCCGGGTGGAATTTGCAGCTCACCGAATTGACCGCGACGTGCCCTCCGAAACGAACCGTCAGGCCGCGCGTCTCCAGGATCGGGTGCTCGGGCTCGGGCATCTGATTCCGAGTTCAGCTATTAATTGAATGTCGGCCGGAGGCACGCCGAACGGCGGCGCGCTCCACCCGACGGGGTTCCTGTCGCGCCTAGCGCTTATTACGTATCGGCACCGGAAGTTCCTTGGCAGGAATTTCGCGCACCAGCTCAAGCAGGTCCCACTCGTCTGCCTGCTGCTTCTTGATGCGGAATTCGTACATGGCCTGCATGGCCTGATGGTCTTCCTTGCGGAATGTCATGGGCCCCTTCGGGGTATCGAAAGTCATGCCTTCCATGGCGGCAATCAGTTTTTCGGTATCCGTCCCGCCGGCCTTCTTGATCGCCTCCACAACCGCGATTCCCGCCGCCATTCCGCCTGCTGTGAAAAAATCGGGTGGCGCCCCGTTGAACCGCTTCCTGTGCTCGGCGACCAGCCAGTCATTCATTTTGTTCTTCGGAAAGGCGTAGTAGTAGTAGATCGCGCCTTCGATGCCGGCGAACTGCTTCCAGGTCTTCATCACCGGGAGGATGTTGCCGCCGGGAGCCAGAGAGATGCCGAACCGCTCGGGTTTCAGGTCTGCAATCTTCGACAGCGGATGCGCCCCGGCCCAGATGATGCCGATGATCTTGGCGCCCTGTTTGTCTTTCAGCGCGTCGAAAATTCGTTGCGCGGGCGCCGTGAAGTCTGTGGTCGCCTGCGGTACGTACTCTTCGTGCACGATGCTCGCCTTGCTGCCGACGGCAGCCAGCGCCTCCTTGAATGCCTTCACCCCGTCCCGTCCGAACGCATAATCCTGCGCGAGCATCGCGATCTGCGCGTTCTGGGGCGTGGCGACGGCAGCGGCGATTGCGTCCTGCGTCGAATTGCGGCCGGTGCGAAATACGTAGCGGTTCCACTTGTCGCCGGTGATCGAATCGGCGACAGCCGGCTCGACCAGCAGGATTTTCTTGTACTCCTCGGCCACTGGCAGCATGGCGAGGGCAGAGGCTGAAAATGTCGGGCCCACGGCAATGTCTGCCTTGTCATCGCCAAACGCGGCGGCCAGCTGGGACTTGGCCACGTCGGGTTTGAACTGCCCGTCCTTCTCGATGACGACAATCTTGCGGCCGAGCACTTCCATCTTCCCGCCGGTGGCATATTCGAGCCCCATCATCAAGCCGGCCTGGGTTTGCTTGGCGTAGGCCTCCAGAGGGCCGGTCTTGTCATAGACGTGCGCGATGCGGATTTCCTTGGCCTGCGCCAGTGCGCCAGTCGTTGCGAGCGCAATTCCGGCTGCCGCAAGCCATCGGGTCAGTTGGTTCATGGTTCATCTCCTCAGGGATTGTTTATGATTGTTCGATGGCAGAAAATCCTGTGCGCAGTGTATTACCGCGGCGAACAATTTGCCGCTCGATCGGCCGGAGGCCTACTGCTTTTCCGCCTGCGGCTTGGGCCTTTTTCCAACCACGAGCTTGACTTCAACCTCTCCCTGGCCGCGGCGAAGCTTCAATCGAGCCGTGCTTCCCGGCTGCAAACCGGCGACCAGGGTAAGCATGTTTTGAGGATCATTCACGGTCTTATCCTCGATACCGAGGAGCACATCGCCGGGCTTGATGCCGGCCTTGTCAGCCGGCCCGTCGCGGAGCACGCCCGCGATGATCGCCCCGCGCGTGTCCTTGAGCTTGAACGAGTCCGCGAGTGCGGGCGTAATTTCCTGAACCTCGACGCCGATCCATCCCCGGGTCATGCTGCCGGTCTTGATTATGGATTCCATGACCTGCCTGGCAGTCGCCACGGGAATCGCGAAACCGATGCCCATGGACCCGCCCGAGCGCGAGTAGATCGCGGTGTTGATCCCGATAAGGTTCCCGCTTGCATCGACAAGCGCGCCGCCGGAATTGCCGGGGTTGATGGCGGCATCGGTCTGAATGAAGTTTTCAAAGGTATTGATGCCAAGCTGATTGCGACCGAGGGCACTTACTATCCCGGAGGTTACCGTCTGGCCGACGCCGAATGGATTGCCGATAGCGAGCACGATGTCGCCGACCTGAAGGGCCTCCGAGGATCCGAACGTAATCGCCGGGAGCTGGTCGCTTTCCACGCGCAGGACCGCCAGATCGCTTTCGGCGTCGCTGCCCACCTGTTTGGCCAGCAGCTTCCTGCCATCAGCGAGGAGGACTTCGATTTCGTCGGCGGCTTCGACAACGTGACTGTTGGTGAGAATGTAGCCGGCCGAGCTCACGATCACACCGGATCCCAGGCTGGAGGAACGCTCGGACTGGTCGCCGAACTGTTCGCCAAAAAAGCGCTTGAAGAGCGGATCGCTCAGGAGGGGATGGCGCGGTGTGCGTACTTCCTTGCTGGTGAAGATATTGACCACCGATGGTGTGGCTTTGCGCACCGCTTCGTTGTAGGAGTTCGGGCGGACCACGCCGGACGGACCGGATGTAACGGCTTGCACCGTGACGGGCCCGCCGACACCCGGAAACACACTCCGGCAAGGAAGCCACTCCCGTCTGAGCGCGGCAACACCGAACAATAGTGCGAGGCCACCGGTCGCCGCGTGCGAACCAATGAGCCCCAGCCGCACCATGCGGCCAACCTATCCCACGCATCGCAGT
>JANMXB010000043.1:0-6340 GCA_031380765.1 Pseudomonadota bacterium
CGAACACCGCGCCCATGGCCTTGGGATCGGGCGCCGCGTATTCGACGAACTCGAACCCGTCGGTCTGCATCGGGTTGTCCCACAGGTCGGCCATGTGCCGTCCGCGGTCTAGCCGCCGGTGAGGGCCGGCGTCTTCTTGTAGCGGCTGAGCACCTTGGGCACGTAGGCCGCGGTCTCGGCATACGGCGGGATGCGCCGGCCGTACTTGATGACCGCTTCCTCGCCGGCGTTGTAGGCCGCCAGCACGAGCTTGAGGTCGTTGCCGAACATTTCCATCAAGGCTTTCAAGTAGCGCGCGCCGCCATGAATGTTCTGCCCGGGGTCGCGCACGTTGGTCACGCCGTACTTGCGCGCCGTGTCGGGCATCAATTGCATGAGGCCCATCGCGCCCTTGGGCGAGCGCGCGTGCGGGTTGTAGCCGGACTCCACCGAGATGACGGCGCGGATCAGCCCGGCATCGACTTTCGACTCGGTGGCGGCCGCCTCGATGTGGCTGTCGTAGGTCGAAGGCATCGGCGCATCGGCCAGAGCCTCCGCGCGGCGCGGCGATTTGCGCAGCGCGCCCGGGTAAACGATGAACCGGTTGGTGCGCGAATAGACCCGGTAGCTTGCGTCGCCGGGCGGGGTGTCGGCGTAGAGGACCGAAACGCGGCCGCCCTCGACTTTTCCGTACACTGCGGCGCTTGCGGCACCGCTGCAGGCCGTCAACGCAAGGACCAACAAAAACCGCATTCGGGACAAGGTCATGGGGGTTTTTCTGACGCAAAAAGAGGCGTGAGTTTACCCCACCCGGCTGCTATCATCGGCCGAACCCTTGTTACAACTTGTGACCATGTCCCAACCTCTGGAAATAGAAGTCTTTTCCGACTACGTCTGACCCTGGTGCTATCTCAGTACCGTGCGTATTGAGCGGCTCAAGAAGGACCACGGCGTGCGGATCAAGTGGGTGCATTTTCCCCTGCATCCCGAGACGCCCGCCGAAGGGCGCAGCCTTGCGGACCTGTTCGCCGGGCGCGGCTTAGACATCCCGAAGATGCAGGCGCAGATGCGCGCGCGCATGGAAGCCGAAGGCTTACCCTACGGCAACCGCACCATGACCTACAACAGCCGCCTCGCGCAGGAACTCGGCGCGTGGGCCGACACCCAGCCGGGCGGGGACGCAATCCACGACAAGCTGTTCCGCGCGTACTTCGTCGACGGCCTCAACATCGGCGATGCGCAGGTGCTCGCGGAGCTCGCGGCCTCGATCGGCCTGTCGCGCGAAGCCGCGCTCGAAGTCCTCGAGAAGGGCACCTTCAAGGCCAAGGTCGATGCCGATTGGGACAAGTCGCGCCAGTACGGCGTCACCGGCGTGCCGACGTTTGTCGCCGGCCGCAGCGGCCTGGTCGGCGCGCAGCCGTACGAGGCGCTCGAAGAGCTCGTGAAGCAGGCCGCAGTATAGAGATGCGGCGTGGCGGATTGGCCCGGAACGCGAAAAGCGTTCAAACTGTCGCCTTTCGACAATCAATCAGCCGATCGGATCCCAGATGAGCCATTCACAGACAGTGCAGACGCGGCGCAAGAAAGAGAAAGTCAAAAAGACCAACGCGCGCATCGCCAAGGCCGCCAACAAGGCGAAGAAAGACGCCGCCAAGAAGTAGCCTGACTGCGCGCTTACCGCGTCCCCTGGCTGCGCCGCACCACGGCTTCGCCAGCGGTGCTTGCCTGCTGAGCCCTGCGCTCGGCCTCGAGCCGCTGCATCTGGATTGCCGAGCGCTGGCCTGCCGGACGCGGGCGCTCGGCGTCGATCCACTCCTTCAGTCCATCGGCCGACGAGCAATCCGTGCCCCGGTTGGCCTGGCAGTTGGCCACCGCGCGCTCTCGCATCTGGGAAGTGATGGTCTGGGCTTGCGCGGCGGGGATTGCCGCTGCAAGCAACAGCACGGCAAGCAAGGCTGGAATCGCAGGCATGGCGGTCTCGCTATTCGCGTGGGATCTTAGCTTCGACAATCACGCGCCGCCAACGTTCAGGGTCGGCGCGCCGTAAGGACGCCGCAAGAATAACGCGTAATTTCGGCACGCGCGGGCCATTGCCGACCGCGCCGCAGCACGACTAGACTTTTCGCGCGAGGCGCGTCGCGCCTTGCCAACCGACGAAAAGGGGAGAACCGCAATGGAGACAAACAGAACGGAAAAAGGCTCGCGACGGGCCGTAGTCGTGGCCGCCGCACTGGGCCTGGCGTGCGGTGCGGCCCAGGCGCAGACCTGGACGGTGCCCTCCGAAGCCCAGCGCTGTCCTTCCAAATGGGGTGCCGCGGATGAGCGCGGATCGGCCAACCACATGAATGCGGCCAGCGTAATGCGCGCCACCCAGCTCATCAGGACCGGCGAGGTCATCGAAATCGCCCATCCCCTCAACGACAAGATGCCATTCTTCGGCACACGGCGCTTCGACGTGCACACGAAGCGCACTTTCATGAACGCGTTCTCCAACATGCGCGGCAGCAACGAGGAAATGGTGCTCTCCGAGATCGGCCAGGTGGGCACGCAGTTCGACGGCTTCGCGCACCAGACCCATCACGACAGCCATTACAACTGCTTCAAGACCGGGGACATTTCCACGCGCGGCGGCTTCACCAAGTTCGGCATGGACAAGGTGGGCACTCTCATGACCCGTGGCGTGCTCATCGACGTGGCCGGCCTGAAAGGCGTCGACATGCTGCCCGACAACTACGAGATCACGGTGCAGGACCTGCAGCAGGCCCTTGCGCGCCAGAACCTCCAGCTGCGGCCCGGCGACGCGGTGCTCATCAATACCGGCTGGGGGCGCATCTACGGCAAGGAGAACGGCCGCTACGTGAAGACGTGTCCCGGCATCGGCGTCGCGGCGGCCGAGTGGATCG
Organism: Pseudomonadota bacterium; assembly: GCA_031380765.1. Taxonomy (GTDB): domain Bacteria; phylum Pseudomonadota; class Gammaproteobacteria; order Burkholderiales; family SG8-39; genus SZAS-79. The sequence continues at coordinate 2,883 of JANMXB010000043.1, forward strand.
CCAGGCAGGACCCGATGCTGGTCGGGTCCGACAACTGGCCGGTCGAAGTCGCGCCCAATCCCGATCCCAAGCTCTCGCTGCCGGTGCACCAGGTGTTGCTGGTCGTGAACGGGATCCACCTGCTCGAGAATCTCAAGCTGGACGAGCTGGCCGCCAGGAAGGTCCAGGAGTTCGCGTTCGTGATGCAGCCCATGAAGGCGGCAGGCTTCTCCGGCTCGACAGTGGCGCCTGTGGCGATTCGCTAGCGCATCCCCCTGCGGCTTCGCCTCGCTCTACAATGGATCGACGCGAAACCGTGGGGGAAGTTTGATGGCAGGAAGACAGGTAGACCTCGCCGCGCCGGAGGGCGCCGGCGCGCGGGCCTACCTTGCCGAGCCGTTGCAGGGCAGCGGACCGGGCCTGGTGCTGTGCAGTGAGAACCCGGCCGCGCTGCGCGGGCTTGCCGACCTGCTCGCCGAGGAAGGTTACGTTGTCCTCGCCAGTCGGCATGACGGATTCGACGCGCAGCTCGCCGCCCTGCGCGCACGACCCAATTGCAGGGGCCGCATCGGCGTGGTCGCTTTCGGCGCCTGCGTTGCGCCTGCATTGCGAGCCGCGGCGCGCGGCGACTTCGATTGCGCGGTCGCCTATTGCGGCGCGTACAGGGCAGCGGTTCTCGACGCCGTGCGCAACATCAAGGTCCCGGTCGTGCTGCATTGGGCGGGTGAGCAGCCCATCGAATCGGAGCCGGGCGACAGCGTCGAGACGCACGCCTATCCGGGTGTCGCGCCGGGCTTTGCATTGGCGGATTCTCCCGGGTACGACACGCAGGCGGCGGCGATGGCGTACTCGCGCACGCTTGGGTTGCTGCGCAAGGTGCTGGGCCCGCACTACGACCTGTCCTCGTTGTGGGAAGCGCATCGCGCGTGCGAGTTCGTCACGCGCGATGCCGAAGCGACAATGCGCACGATGGTGGACGAGCCGTATGTGAACCACATCCCGACACTGACCGGCGGGTACGGCGCGAAGGACCTGTACCGCTTCTACAAGCACCACTTCATCCCGAAATCGCCCAAGGACATGCGCAACATCCCGGTCTCGCGCACGATCGGGGCCGACCGCGTGGTCAACGAAGGCGTGCTCTGCTTCACGCACGACACCGAGATCGACTGGATGCTGCCTGGCGTCAAGCCGACCGGAAAGTACGTCGAAGTTCCCATCGTCGGGGTGATCACGTTTCGCGGCGACAAGCTGTGCCACGAGCACATCTACTGGGATCAGGCCTCGGTCCTTGTGCAGATCGGCTTGCTCGATCCGGCCGGCCTGCCGGTTGCAGGCAGGGCGAGCGCGGCCAAGGTGCTCGACCCGGGCCTGCCTTCCAACGAGCTCATGGACAACTGGCCGCAGAGCGCGGAAAAGGAATCCTAATGAGCGCGAAGATCGCGGATACGCGCATCTGGTACCAGAGCTTTACCCATCCGGACGAGGCGCGGCCTTACCAGCAACGCATGTCCGATTACCTGGCGAAGGCCGCGCGGCCGCAGACGAGCTTCGAGCTTTTCGGCATGGATCCGCCGTCGCGAAAGCACCGCGTGACCGAATTGCGCTGTGCCCTCGATGCGGTGCGCAACGCCATCAAGGCCGAGAGGGAAGGATTCGACGCGTTCATCCTCGGCCACTTCCAGGATTCCGGCCTCTGGGAGGCGCGCTCGGTGGTAAGCATCCCGGTGATCGGACTGGGCGAGCAGACCATGCTGCATGCCTGCACGCTGGGCGGACGCATCGGCCTGATCACGATCGATCCGTACTACATCCCGTTCCACGAGGAGCAGGTCCGCCGCTACGGCCTGCAGCAGCGCGTGGTGGCCGTGGCCGCCGTGCAGACCTCGGCCTCCGACTACGTGCGCGCAATGGACGATGCCGCCGGGCGGCACGCGATCCGCGAGATGTACCAGCGCGAGATCGATCGGCTGCTGGACCAGGGGATCGAGGTGATCATCCCGGCCGGCGGCTTGCCGAGCCTGCTGCTGGAGGATGAAGAGGATCTGTCGATGGGCGACGCGATCCTGCTCAACGGGCTCGCGGTCGTCGTGAAGGCCGCCGAAGGCGCGGTCGACTTGCGGCGCCTGAACGGCACCGGCCCGAGCCGCGCATCGACCTTCGCGTCGCCGTCGGACGCGGCGCTGAAAACGCTGGACCGCTAGGCAGGGGTCAAGGCGATGAGCGAACCTGTAGCCGAGCCGCTCACCGTGTTCACCGCCTTCGCGGCAACCGCGCAGCGCTATGCGGACTATCCTTTCCTGCAGATCCCGGCGTCTGCGTGCGCGCATTATGCGCCGGGCGAATTGAATTTCACCTACGCAGAAGCGTTGCGCGCAATCGAATCGCTGCGCGGTCTCTACGCGGCCGCCGGCATTGCGCAGGGCATGCGCGTCGCGCTGCTGCTCGAAAATCGTCCCGAGGCGTTCTTTCACTGGTTCGCGCTGAATGCGCTGGGCGCCGGCGTGGTGCCGGTCAACCCGGACTACCGTGCAGCGGAGCTCGAGTTCCTGCTCGAACACAGCGAAGCGGTCCTGGCCGTGTCCATCGCCCGGCGCGTCGCCGACCTCGAAGCGGCGGCGCGGGGCATTCCGGTGGTAGACGCGGAGCGCGTGGCCGGAGGCCTCGACGCGATCAAAGCACGCACCGTCGAACCGACCGGCGTGCCGGGCCTCGCGACCGAATGCAGCCTGCTCTACACCTCGGGAACCACGGGCCGCCCCAAGGGCTGCATCCTTTCAAATGAGTACTACCTGCGCGCCGGCCGCCGCTACATGAGCCGGGGCGGCCACATCGTCGTCGAACCCGGCCGCGCGCGCGTGCTCACTCCGCTGCCGCAATTCCACATGAACGCGATGGCTGGCACGACGCTGTGCGTGGTGATGTCCGGAGGCTGCCTCATCCAGCTGGACCGCTTCCATCCGCGCACCTGGTGGTCCGACGTAGCAGTCACGCGCGCCACCGGCATCCACTACCTGGGCGTGATGCCGGCGATCCTGCTCGAGTTGCCGGTGGTGTCCGAAGAACGCGCCCATTGCGTGCGCTACGGCGCGGGAGCCAACGTCGAGCCCAAGCATCACGCGGCTTTCGAGGCGCGCTTCGGTTTCCCGCTCATCGAGGGCTGGGCGATGACCGAGACGGGTTCGGGGGGCGTGGTCAGCGCCGACGCGGAGCCGCGCCATGTCGGCACGCGCTGCTTCGGCCGGCCCTCGCCAGCGGTCGAGGTGAGGCTCGTGGCTGAAAAAGGACGTGACGTCGAGGAGGATGAGCCTGGCGAGCTGCTCGTACGCGCGGCGGGTGCGGATCCGCGGCGCGGATTTTTTTCCGGCTACCTCAAGGACGACGAGGCGACAGCCGCGGGCTGGGCAGACGGATGGTGGCACAGCGGCGACGTAGCCAGACGCGGGCCCGACGGCAGCTATCTCTGGACCAGCCGCGGC
>JANMXB010000093.1:0-5506 GCA_031380765.1 Pseudomonadota bacterium
CGACCATCATGCCCGCCACGGCGCCGATGGCCGCGGCAAGCCCCCAGCCCAGCGCGAGCATCCAGCCCACGCGGATGCCGACGAGCTTGGCGGAAGCCGGGTTCTGCGCGGCCGCGCGCATCGCAAGGCCAAGCGGGGTAAAGCGGAAAAAAGAATAAATGAGGAGCAGCACGACCATCGTGACCCCGATCGCGCCCATTTCATGCGAGGACATCAAGGTATTGCCGAAAAACGGCTTCTCGGGAAACGGGCTCGGGAACGTCTTGATGGTGTAGCTGTAGATCCAGCCGGTGACGCTGTTGAGGATTACCAGCAATCCGATGAACACGATCACGACCGACAGGACCGGGGAGTTTTCCACCGGCCGGATCACCACGCGCTCGATGACCACGCCCAGCACGAACGCCAGGCCGATGGTGATGAAAAAGGCGCTCCAGTAGCCGAACCCCGCGTTGATCAGGGTCCAGGCGAGGTAAGTGCAGAACATCGCCATTTCGCCCTGCGCGAAATTCACATGGTGGGTGGCCTGGTAGATCATCACCAGCGCAAGGGCTACGCTCGCGTAGATGCCGCCGGTGGCGAGGCCCGCAAGGACCTGGTGGAGGAGGGCGTCCATGGTTTTCGGCGCGTCCTGGAAAATGCGCCTAATAACCCAGGTACGAGCGGCGCACCGCCTCGTCCTGCCTGATCACGTCCGAGGTTCCGGACAGGACCACGCGGCCGGTCTCGATCAGGTACGCCCGGTCGGCCAGATCCAGCGCCATCGCCGCGTTCTGCTCGACCAGCAGGATGCTGACCCTTTCAGCCTGGTTGATCGTGCGCATGATGGCGAAGATTTCCCTCACGATGAGCGGTGCAAGGCCGAACGACGGCTCGTCCAGCAGCAACAGCCTGGGGCGCAGCATGAGCGCGCGCGATACGGCCAGCATCTGCTGCTCGCCCCCCGAAAGGGTGCCGGCCTGCTGGTGGCGGCGCTCCTTGAGGCGCGGAAAGTAACTGTAAATGCGCTCGAAATCGCGTTCGATTTCCGCCTTGTCCTTGCGTACGTAGGCGCCCAGCCGCAGGTTCTCTTCGGTGGAAAGGTTGACGAAGGTTCCGCGGCCGTCGGGCACGTGCGCAATGCCCAGCCGCACGATGTCCTCGGTGGCCTTGCCGTCGATCCGGGCTCCGGCATAGCGCACCTCGCCCTGGGTTTGCACCATACCGCACAGCGCCCGCAGCGTGGTCGTCTTGCCCGCGCCGTTGGCCCCGAGCACTGCAGTGATCGATCCTTCCTCCAGGCTGAAGTCGATTCCGTGGAGTACACGGGTAGGCCCGTAGGCCGCGTGCAGGTTGACTACTTCGAGCAGGGCCGCCATCGCTAGGCGGTCCCTAGATAGGCCTGCACGACTTCCGGGTGCGCCTGCACCTCGGCCGGCGTGCCTTCGGCGATCTTGCGCCCGAAATTGAGCGCCACGACCTTGTCCGAAACGCTCATGACCAGGCTCATGTGGTGTTCCACGAGCAGGACCGTCACGCGCAGGCGGTCGCGGATATCGCGGATCAGCCCTCCCAGCGTGCCCACTTCCTCATGGTTGAGGCCGCTGGCCGGCTCATCGAGCAGCAGCAGTTTCGGCTCGCTGGCCAGCGCCCGCGCGAGCTCGACCCTCTTCTGCGTCCCGAACGGAAGGTCGGCGACGCGCGCTGTTGCAACTGTGTCCAGATCGAGGAAGGCGATCAGCTCGCGCGCCTTGGCGGCCGTCGCCTTTTCCTCGCGCGGCACATCGGGTAGGCGCACTGCGTTGGCGAAGAAGCCGCTTTTCGTGCGGCAATGGCAGCCGACCATGACGTTGTCGAGCACCGTCATGGTGCGGAACAAGGCCAGATTCTGGAAGGTGCGGCCGATGCCGTATTCGGCAATCTTGTGCCGCGGGATCGAAAGCAGCGGATTGCCGTCGAAATCGATGCTCCCCCCGTCGCACGGATACAGGCGCGAAAGACAGTTGAACAGGGTGGTCTTGCCGGCGCCGTTGGGGCCGATCAGGCCGACGATCTGGCCCGGGGTGACGCCGAAAGAGATGCCATCGAGCGCGACGATGCCGCCAAAGCGCACCGACACGTTCGTGACTGCCAGCAGGCTCTCTCCGCCTAATCTCTCCGTCCCGCGCATCCCCCCTCCTGAGGCGGCTTTACCCCATTTGGGCGGGGCTGCGTGCGCGGATTGTAGCTGAGGAAAATTTCCGCAGCGTGCAATCTTGAATGGCGCAGTGCATCAATGCGCAACGCGGCTATCTGCGAATGCGCGGCCGGACCGCGGGCCCCTTCAACTCGACCCTATTGCCGTCCGGATCGTTGAAGTACACCGACGGACCATAGCCTTCGGCCCCATAGCGCTCTGCCACCGGGGCGGGCTGGATTCCGAAGCGCGCGAGGCGGCGTGCCAGCGCGGCCGGGTCGAACGGAGCGACGCGCATCGCAAAGTGGTCCATGTTTGCGCTGCGTCCTTTGCGCCCCGGCACAAGGTCCAGCAGCGATTCCCCGATGCGCAGCTGCACGATGCGGGGCGTCTGCAGTTGGCGTTCGACGCGCGCACCGAGCACGCGCTTGTAGAAATCGATGCTGGCCGCGAGGTCGCGCACACGCAGGACAACGTGATCGAGCCCGAGCACTGTGTTGGGAGCGGCAGTACTGCGGGAATCGGGCGTAACCATCGGTGAAGCGTACCGCGACTCGGAGTCCCGGTCGATGCCGCTCCGTTAGACTGTCGACTTTCCTGGAGGCATTCATGCGGGATCGCGGGTATTCGAGCTTCGTCTACACCGGCTTGCCCCTGCGCGTCGTGTTCGGCATGGGCAGCATCGCGCGCTTGGCCGAGGAGATCGACATGCTCGGCGCGAAGCGCGCGCTGGTGTTGTCCACGCCCTCGGGCCGGGCCGTGCGCGAGGTGGCCGCGAGCCTCGGGCAGCGGCTGGCCGGCATCTACGACAAGGCGGTCATGCACGTGCCCATCGAGGTCGCCGAAGATGCGCGGCGGGTGGCCAAAGAACTCGGCGCCGACTGCTGCATCTCGGTCGGGGGCGGCTCGACGACCGGCCTGGGCAAGGCCATCGCGCTGACGTCGGGCCTGCCGGTCATCGCGGTGCCGACGACCTATTCGGGCTCCGAGATGACCACCATCCTCGGCATGACCGAGGGCGGCATGAAGAAAACGCTGCGCGACCCGAAGGTCCTGCCGAAGACGGTGATCTACGACCCGGGGCTCACGCTTGGATTGCCGGTGAATATCTCCGTGGCAAGCGGCATGAATGCGATCGCGCACTGTGTCGAGGCGCTGTACGCCGCCGACGGCAATCCGATCAATGCGCTGCAGGCCGAGGAGGGCATCCGGGCGCTGGCCGCCGCGCTGCCGCGGATCGTGAAGTCTCCCCAGGATTGCGAGGCTCGCTCCGACGCCTTGTACGGCGCCTGGCTGGCGGGCGTCGCGTTCGCGACGGCAGGCATGGGGCTGCACCACAAGCTCTGCCACGTACTTGGCGGCGCGTTCAACCTGCCCCATGCCCAGACGCACAGCATCGTGCTGCCGCATGCGGCGCGTTACAACCGCGGCAGCGCTGCGCAGGCGATGAAGCGAATCGCGCGGGCGCTGGGGGCGCCGGACGCGCCACGGGGCCTGTACGACCTGGAAAAGGGATTGGGCCTGGAGCTGCGCCTGTCCGCGATCGGCATGCCGGCCGGGGGCCTCGAGCGCGCGGCGCGCATCGCGACCGAAAGCCCCTATCCGAATCCGCGGCCGGTCGAGTATGCGGGCGTGTTATCTTTGCTTCAAGACGCGTACGCAGGGCGGCGTCCTGCCGCCTGAACCGCCACTGCCGGACCTGAAATGAAGTTCTACATCGTCGACGACGACCCCGACATCCTCGAGTTGCTCAGGCGCGTGCTGGAGAAAGCCGGCCATACAGTGGTGTCGAGCGAATCGAGCCGGCAGGCCCTCGAGGAAATTCCCGGCGAGCGGCCCGACTGCGTGATCACCGACCTCATGATGCCGGAGTTGGACGGCTTCGAGCTGTGCCGCGAGTTGCGGCGCCGGCCCGAGCTCGGGGCGATGAAGATCATCGTCCTGTCGGCCAAGTCGTACGACTTCGACCGCCGCCGCGCGCGGGAACTTGGCGCCGACGGCTACATCGTGAAGCCGATCCGGGCCGAGACGCTCCTCGCGGAGATCGACGAGTTCGTCTCCAACCAGATGGTGGTGACCTACTGGGGCGTGCACGGCACGCTGCCGGTGCCGGGACCGGGGACGCTCAGGCGCGGCGGCAACACTTCATGCATGACGATTGAAATCGGCGGCGAGCCGCTGTTCATCTTCGACTGCGGCTCGGGCATCAAGCAGCTGTCGGATCACATCATGGCCTCCGGCGTGCAGCGCATCTCGGCGCGCATTTTCATCTCGCACACGCACTGGGACCACATCAACACGGTGCCGTTTTTCGCTCCGCTGTACGTGCGCGGCAACCAGGTCGAGATCTACGGCCCCTACCAGGGCGACCTCACGATCGCGCGCGCCATTGCCGCGCAGATGGAGGGCGTCTACTTCCCGGTCACGATCCGCGAGTTCGGCGCGCACCTCGTGTTCCGCGACCTGCGCGAGGAGACGCTCGATTTCGGCCAGGTAAAAATCCAGACGATGCTGCTCAAGCACCCCGGGTCGTGCCTGGGCTACAAGGTGACGTGCCACGGACGCTCGGTCTGCTACATCACCGACAACGAGTTGTACCTGCCAAGCGATCCGCGGCGCGACCAGCGTTACCTCGATCGCCTCACGCAATTCGTGCACGGCACCGACGTGCTGATCACCGACACCACTTACCGCGACCACGAATACCCGGCGAAAGTCGACTGGGGCCATTCGTGCGTGAGCGAGGTGGCGGACCTGGCGGTGCGCGCCCGGGTCAAGCGCCTGCATCTCTTCCACCACGATCCCGACCAGTCCGACGATGACATCGACCGCAAGCTCGACGAGACGCGCGCGCACATCTCGCGCCTCGGCGGCAACCTCGAATGCGACGCCCCCGCCGAAAAGTCGAAGCTCGTCCTTTAAGTGGGATCAGAGCCGCCTTTTCTTCTACGCATTGAATCGCCAATGAAAAGCCGGCATTGACCCCGCTTGACGCAAAGTCGACTCTGACCCCACTTAAGTGTCCGTTGTGCGGCGGGGACAACGCGTGTGCGCTGGAAAGCGCATCGCCGGGCGCGGCGTGCTGGTGCCAGACGGTCGAGTTCGGCAAAGCGCTGCTGGAGCGGGTGCCCGAAGACGCGTGGCGCAAAGCCTGCATCTGCCCCCGATGCGCGGCCGCGGCTATTCCAGCTTCGCGCCGGACTCCCTGACGACCTTCGCCCAGCGGATGATCTCGCTCTTCACGTGCGCATCGAGCTGCGCGGGCGTCGAGCCGACGATGTGGTAACCCGAAGCCTCGAGACGGTCTTTGGCCTGCGGCGCGTTCATCGCCTTGACGATCTCGGCATTGAG
>JANMXB010000182.1:0-4460 GCA_031380765.1 Pseudomonadota bacterium
CCCAGGCATGACCGCGATCTGGAGGCGGCCGATCTCCGTCGCAAGCCTCACCGCCATCCACGTGGATACCGCGGTGGCCCACCTCGGGATCGAATTCCTCGAAGTCGGCGACGACTTCATCCGCGCGAGGGCACCCGTCGACTCGCGCACCCGCCAGCCCCTGGGAATCCTGCACGGGGGCATCTCCGTGCTGCTCGCCGAAACACTTGGATCCTGCGGCGCATCCGGCGCCTCGCCGCCGGGCCGGCGCGCGCTCGGCCTCGACATCAACGCAAACCACCTGCGCAGCGTCAGCCAAGGCTGGGTCACCGGAATCGCGCGTCCGGTCCATATCGGGCGCACCACGAACGTCTGGCAGATCGAGCTGACCGACGACAAGGGCCGTCTCACCTGCGTCTCCCGCATCACCATGGCGATCCTGGATCCCGATCCCAAGGCCCGTTGAGATGACAGATGCTTATTATGAGCTACGCGCGGGCGGCGCCCTGACTTGAGCCGCGCGACTGCGGAGGATAGAGTGGCGCCATGACCACTCGCGAAGACCTCAGAGCCGCCCTCGCCAGGGCACAGGCCGAATACGACAAGGCAGTAGCCGCACAAAAGGCCGCCCCGGAAGTCGAGCGCCGCAGGCTGGGCGAAGACCGCCGCACAGCCGTGTCCAATTGGGCCAAGGCGGTGGAGGACCGCCGCCAGGCGCTCTCCGACCGCCGCAATCCCAATGCAGACCTCACGATGGCGCAGGCCGATCTCGAGAAAGCCGACGCAGACCTCAGGCAGGCCACCGCCGCGCTCGAAGAGATCGAGCGCCAGCTCGCCAAAGAGTAGGATCCCCGGGTCGCCGGGGATCGATTGCAATGATCCTCGACGGTTCGCCGGTTTAGGCGGCGCGCCGCAATTTCAAGCACTACAATTCGCCAATCCGCTATCCGGCCGCAGTGCCGGAAGACCCTGAAGGAGGAGACGTGAACAACCTGCCGGGCATTGCAGTTGTGATCGCGCTGATCGCGGGTAGTGCGCATGCGCAAACGTTTCCGGCCAAGCCGATCAAGTATGTCGTGCCTTTCGCCCCGGGCGGACCTACCGACACGTTTTCGCGCGCGCTCACCGGCCGGCTCGCGGAGCAACTTGGCCAGCCGGTCAACGTCGAGAACATTGCGGGCGCGGGTGCCTCGACCGGCATGGACCGCGTGGCCAAATCGCCCCCCGACGGCTACACGATCGGCCTGGCGACCACCGGGACCCACGCCATCAACCCGGCGCTGTACGGCCCGCGCCTCACGTACAACGCGTTGAAGGATTTCAGCCCGCTCACCGTGGCAGTGGGCTACATCAATATCCTCGTCGTAAACCCGAATGTCCCGGCCAAGTCGGTTGGCGATCTGGTCGCCTATGCCAAGGCCAATCCGGGCAAGGTCAATTTCGGCTCTGCCGGCAACGGGTCGTCCAACCACCTCTCGGGCGAATTGCTCAAGTCGCTGACCGGCGCGCCTATGCAGCACATACCTTATAAAGGCTCGGGCCCCGCGCTGACCGACGTAATGGGCGGGCAGCTTACGTTCATGTTCGATTCACCGGTTACGGTGCTGCCGCAGATCCGCGCCGGCAAGGTGCGGGCGCTCGCGGTGACCACCGCAAAGCGCAGCGCCTATGCGCCGGAGATTCCCACCATGGACGAATCGGGAATGCCCGGGTACTCGGAAGCGGGCAGCGACCTCTGGTACGGCATCGTCGGCCCGGCCGCCATCCCGCGGCCGGTCGTCGACAAGCTCAATGCCGAGATCGTCAAGGCCCTGCGTTCGTCTGAGCTGACCGAGCGGCTGAAGGCGCAATATCTCGACGCGTGGCCGACCACGCCGGAGGAGTTCCAGAAGATCATCGAGGCCGACCACGCCAAGTGGGGCAAGATCGTGCGGGCCTCGGGCGCGAAGATCGACTGATGGCGGCCGATCCGCGCATCGCAGCCATCCCGCTGCGGGCAGGCCACGCGCAGGGACAGCCGGCGCTGCCGGATTCACGCGGGATCAATCTCTTTGACGCGGACCCTGGGTACAGTAGCCTGCTGTCGCTGTATCTTGAGCCCAAGCTGCTGGCCCACCTGCTGCCGCATTTCGAGCGGCTCGGCGCGCTGGCCGGGGGGCCGCTGGAGGACTTCGCGCTGACCGCGGACAAGAACCCGCCCGTCCTGCACAACCGCAAGCGCAGCGGCGAAAACGCGCAGTGGATAGAAAAGCATCCGGCGTACCGCAGGCTCGAGGAAACCGCGTTCGGCGAATATGGCCTCGCGGCGATGTCGCATCGACGCGGCGTACTCGGGTGGCCGGAGAAAATGCCGCCAGCCGTCAAGTACGCATTGACCTACATCTACGTGCAGGCCGAGTTCGGCGTGTGCTGCCCGCTCTCGATGACCGACGCGACGGCGCGCACGCTGGCGAAGTTCGCCGATCCGGCGCTCGTCGGCCGCTATCTGCCCGGACTCACTTCGCAGGACCTCGATGCGCTCACCCAAGGCGCGATGTTCATGACCGAGCAGGGCGGAGGGTCGGATGTGGGCGCGACGCTCACGCGCGCCGAGCGACGCGGCAACCACTGGCTGCTCCATGGCGACAAGTGGTTCTGCTCGAACGCGGATGCGGGAGTGGCGCTTGTGCTCGCGCGGCCGGAAGGCTCACCCGGCGGGACCAAGGGGCTGTCGTTGTTCCTGCTGCCGCGGCTGCTGCCCGACGGCTCGCCGAACAATTACACGATCGTGCGCCTTAAGGACAAGCTCGGCACGCGCGACATGGCGAGCGGCGAGATCACGCTCGAAGGCGCAACGGCCTATATGGTGGGTGACGCCGGGCGCGGATTCGTCCAGATGGCCGACATGATCAACATGTCGCGCCTCTCGAATGGCATGCGCGCGGCGGGCATGATGCGCCGGAGCCTGACCGAAGCGCTCTTCATATCGCGCCGGCGCAGCGCGTTCGGCAAGACACTCATCGAGCTGCCGCTGATGCGGCGGCAGCTGCTCAAGCTCATGCTGCCCACCGAGGCGGCGCGCTCCATCATGCTGTACACGGCCGCCGAGCTTTTCAAGGCCGACGCGGGCGACGAGGAAGCGCGCAAGCGCGTGCGGATCCTCACGCCATTGCTGAAATTCCGCGCCTGCCGCGACGCGCGGCGCGTAACCGGCGACGCCATGGAGGTGCGTGGCGGCGCCGGCTATATCGAGGAATGGTCGGATGCGCGGCTTGTTCGTGACTCCCACCTGGGCTCGATCTGGGAGGGCACGAGCAACATCGTCGCGCAGGACGTACTGCGCGCGGTAAAGCGCGAAGGTTCGTTAGGGGTGCTGCGTCCTGCGCTGGACGCGATGATCGCCTCCGTCGAGCACGCGGCGCTGCGCGACGCCCTCGCCGGATCGCTCGCGCGTGCCTGCGACTTCGCCGGCGCAACTGCGCAGGCAGGCGACGCCGCACATGCGCGCCAGGCGGCCACGGGACTCTATTACGCGGCTGCTGCGGCGATCCTCGCTTCCGAAGGCACGCGCCTTGCCAGGGCGGGCGACGCGCGCCGCCTGCTGCTTGCCGCGCTCGTGAACGAGCACCGGCTGCGCGCGCGCGATCCGCTCAAGCCGGCGCGAGGTGCTTTCGAAGGCGCGCTGGCCGAAGCGCTGCTCCCTGAAACGCCCGTGGCGCAAGCCGCCCTGGATGCCCTCCTCGCCCAATTCCGTCTCTAACCCCTTCTCTGGCCCCTCCTTATGCCTGGTCCCCTTTCGCATATTCGTGTTCTCGATCTTTCGCGCGTGCTGGCCGGGCCGTGGGCGGCGCAGAACCTGGCCGATCTTGGCGCCGAGGTCATCAAGGTCGAGCGTCCTGGCGCGGGCGACGACACGCGCGGCTGGGGCCCGCCTTACATCAAGGACGCGGCGGGAAACGACACGCCGGAGGCCGCGTATTACGCCTCGGTAAACCGCAACAAGAAATCGGTCACGCTCGACATCGGCAAACCCGCGGGCCAGGCGATCGTGAAGGAGCTCGCCGTCAAGTGCGACGTGCTGATCGAGAACTACAAGCTCGGCACGCTCAAGCGCTACGGCCTGGGCTATGACGACCTCAGGACGGTCAATGCCCGCCTCATCTACTGCTCGGTCACGGGGTTCGGGCAGGCTGGGCCCTACGCGCCGCGTCCCGGCTACGACTTCATCTTCCAGGGCATGGGTGGCCTGATGAGCATCACCGGCGAGCGCGACGGCGAAATCGGCGCGGGCCCGATGAAGGTCGGCATCGCGATCACCGACGTGCTCACCGGCATGTACGCGAGCCTCGCGATCAGCGCCGCGATCACGCACGTGGAGCGCACCGGCCAGGGCCAGTACATCGATCTTGCGCTGCTCGACACGATTGTGGCCTTCAACGCCAACCAGGTCGTGTCCTACCTCGCTTCGGGAAAGATCCCGCAGCGCTGGGGCAACGCGCATC
>JANMXB010000244.1:0-3455 GCA_031380765.1 Pseudomonadota bacterium
CTTGATGTCCACGCCAAGCGATGCGGCGTTCTTTTCGATCCACTGGCACGCAAGTTTCACGTCTTCCGTGCCCGCCGGGTATTGCGCCTCGGGCGCGGCGCGGTACTCCATGTTTACGCCGACGATGCCGTTGCGCGCGAACCAAATGCAGACGTTGCCGTAGACCTCGGGCGAGCGGTCCTTCTCGCCGTCGGTAAACGCGCCACCGTGGACGAACACGACCACCGGCGCATTTGAGGACGAGTTTTCCGAGCGTTTCGGCGAATAGACGTCCAGCACCTGGCGCTTGTGTGTGCCGTACGGCAGGTCGCGCTTGATGATCACGCCCTCCTTCGGGCAGCGCGCGAGAAGCTCGCTGAAGGCCTTGATCGTCTGCATGACGTGACCGGGGACGTTGGTGGCCCATCTGGGCCCTATCTCCGCCATGAGCCGGCGCAGCTCGTCGGGGATTTCGATCTCTTTGGTCATGGCGCTATGCCGACGCCTTCAATCCGACGAATTTCCATTGCGAATACTCCTCCATTGCGTAGCGGATGCCTTCGCGCCCGTAGCCCGACTGCTTCACGCCGCCGAACGGGTACATGTCCAGGCGAAACCGGCTCGCCTCGTTGATCCACACCGAGCCGGAGTCGAACCGCTCGGCCACTTTCATCGCGGCATCCAGGCTCGACGTGAAGCACGCGCCCTGCAGGCCGAACTGCGAATCGTTGGCCTGCGCGAGCGCGTCGTCCAGGTTTTCCGCGGACTGCACGACCACCACCGGCCCGAAGACCTCCTCGCACAACAGCCTCGAAGTGCGCGCCGCGCCCACCAGGATTCCCGGCGAAACGACCGCGCCCTTGCGCACCGGGTCGAGGGCCACCTTCGCGCCTTTGGCCACGGTGTCGGCCACCATCGCCATCACGCGCTCGGCCGCGGCGACGTTGACCATCGGCCCGACATCCACGCCCTCCTCGTCGGGCAGCCCGACCTTGAGTGCCTTCGCCGCAGCGACAAAGAGCGCCAGGAAGCGCTCGAATACCGCCTTCTCCACGATGACGCGCTGCGCAGAGATGCACTGCTGGCCGCTCGCCTCGAACCCGGCGCGCGCGATCTTCTGCGCCGCGTCCTCGAGATTGGCGTCGGCGAGCACGATGTTCGCCGCGCTCGAGCCGAGCTCGGCACAGAATTTCTTCGCTCCGGCGGCGCGCGCGAGCGCTTCGGCGGCCGCAACGCCGCCCGTCAATGTCACTACGCAAACCTGCGGATGCGCGGCTAGCGCCAGCGCGGCGGCCCGATCGCCCGGGATCACGTTGAAGAGCCCGTCGGGCAGCCCGGCTTGCTTGCACAATTGCGCGATCAGCAGCGCAGTTTCGATGCCCGTCGGGTGAGGCTTGACCACGACCGCGTTGCCGGTGGCGAGCGCAGGCCCGATCTTCTGCACGAGTAAATTGGCGGGCGCATTGAAAGGCGTGATCGCACCGACCACACCACAGGGAATCCGCTTCGCCAGACCGAGGTGCCCTGCGCCGAGCGGCACAGCGTCAACCGGCACGAGTTCCCCGCGCCAGGTGGTGAGCTCCGCCACGCACCCGCGCAGAAATTCGGCCACTCGCCCGGCTTCGAACGTCGCCGCGCGACGCGGCTTGCCGATCGCGCGCACGATGCTGTCGATAATCGGCCCCGTATTTGCCGACACGGTTTTCGCAATCGCCTCGAGCCATGCCAGCCGAATCGCGGTGGACGCGTACCGATGCGCCTCGAACGCCGCGGCCGCGTTCTTCACTGCGGCGTCCACGAGGTCCGCGCCGGCGTCGGGCATCCGATAGGTCACCCTGCCATCGACCGGGCTGAGCAGATCGATGCGCGGGACCGACTTCGGCACGCTCACCGCTTCGCCGCCGATCCATGCGCCGAGCTCCAGGCTCATGCCTTTTTGCCTCTCTCGCGCTCCACATGCATGCGCACAAGGAAAATCAACAGGGGATGCACGCCCGCCGCCACGATGCCCGGCGCGTCGAAGTCGACCAGCAGCTTGCGGTGTTTGCCCTCGAGGTGGTACTTGTCCGCATACGCATCCGGGCCGGCCAGGTGCGCGTCACGCGAAGCACGATCGTTGGCCATGTTGAAGAGCGCGCTTGTCAACGCCTGCAATTCGGGTGCGATCTGCGGATAGTGCGGCAGGGCCGGATCGCTGGACGCCGGCGTGTACCAGCCGAGCGACGCATAGTTGTGATGCCAGCTCGGATTGAGCTGCACGATGTCGGGCTTCCTTTCGCCCAGCGCTCCGGCCGCGACGGCCCAGCAACGCAGCTCGATGTTGCCTTTTTCGTCCAGCAGCTGCTCGTTGTAGCCGAGCAGCGTCTTCAGACGGCCCTCTTTCAGCGGCTCGAGGACCGACTTGTCGAATTCGAGCGCCGGGTTGCTGTAGTTGTCGGTCCCGGGAAAGTGGGACATGCCGCCGCTGGCCACGATGACCGCGCGCACGCCGATCGAAGCCAACCCGCGCGCGAGCGCCTGGCCGAATGCGTAGCAGCGCTCCATGGTCGGCTGCGGCGGCAGGTAGGCGTTCACGTAGATCGGCAGCACGGCCTCTTCCTGAAGGCCCATGTGCGTCATCGGGATACCGAGGGCGTAGTCGATCTCCGCGGTGCTTGTAAACGCCGGGTCGAACCCGGCGCGGTAGAAATCCTTCACCAGCGCGAACGAGATTTCGCTCGCGATGTTGAACTTGAAATCGCGGCCGGCGAACTGGCCGCGTCCCACCCCGCCGACATGCAGCGTGAAAGGCGGCGCCACGTTGGCGAAAAACTGCTGCGCGTGGTCGTTGCCGATCACGATCCACACGTCGGGCTTGAGGGCCTTGAGCCCGTCGCCGATCTTCTTCGCCACTTTCTGCACTTCGGCGATGGTGGCCTTGTCTTCGGTCTCGGGCTGGGTAAAAAACTGCGGCGCGTGCGGCAGCATCGCACCGCCGAGGATGTAGGGGTTCGACATGCGGTGCGCTCAGGCCAGGTGGCCGCTCTGCTCGCCCAGCACGGTGGTGCGGAAGAACTTGCGCGGCGTGCCGGCGTCGAAATCGGCCAGCGCCGAATGCACGAGGCTGCGGTTGTCCCACATCACCAGCTCGTGCTTCGACCATTTGTGGCGGTAGGTGTAGAGCGGGTCGATCGTGTGCCGGACGAGGTAGTCGATGAGCGGCCGGCTTTCCTCCGGCGTCATGCCGATGATTTGCGTGATCACGCGGCTGGCGATGTAGAGCGCCTTGCGGCCGGTCACCGGATGCGTGCGCACCAGGGGCTGCGCCACCGGCGGATTGAGCTTCTTCATCTGGGCGGCCACTTCCGGGCTCAGGTGCCGTCCCCCACTGATGGCCATGTAGTCATGCTCGCACCACAGGGGATCGATCATCGCCTTCATTGCCTCGGACAAGTCGTCGTAGGCGGCGGTGATGCTCGCGAAGATCGTGTCGCCGC
>JANMXB010000273.1:0-3510 GCA_031380765.1 Pseudomonadota bacterium
CCGATCAAGGATTTCGCACCTGTTTCGCTCGTGGCCTCGATCCCGTTCGCGCTGATCGTCCACCCGTCACTTTCCGCAAACTCGCTAAACGAGCTGATCGCGCTCGCCAAGGCTCGGCCCGGCGCACTCAATTTCTCCTCCGCCGGCACCGCGATCGGCGCCGAGGCCACCGCCAAGGCGGCACCCGACGGCTACACCATCATGCTTGGCACCGTAAGCTCGCATGCGATCAATCCGGCGCTGACTCCCGGCCTCAAGTACGACCCGATCAAGGATTTCGCGCCGGTGTCGCTGGTGGCCTCCATCCCATTCGCGCTGATCGTGCATCCGTCGCTTCCGGTGAATTCGGTCAAGGAACTCGTTGCGCTGGCGAAGGCCAAACCGGGCGCGCTCAATTTCTCCTCGGCCGGCACGGGGACGTCGAACCATCTCGCCGGCGAGCTCTTCAAGAGCATGACCGGCACTTTCATGGTCCACATCCCTTACAAGGGCAGCGCGCCCGCGCTCAATGACCTCATCGCGGGACAGGTGCAGCTGATGTTCGACCTTGTGCTGACGACGGCGCCGCATGTGAAGTCCGGGGCGGTGCGCGCCATCGCGGTCACCGGGCGCGAGCGTTCATCGGCGCTCCCGGGCGTTCCCACCGTCGCCGAATCCGGCGTGCCCGGCTATGAAGTGACCGCGTGGTTCGGTTTCTTCGCGCCGGCCGGAACGCCTGCCGCGATCGTCAATGCGCTGAACGCCGAAACCGTGAAGGCCATGCGCCTGCCGGACCTGCGCGAGAGGCTGGCCAGCCAGGGCGCCGACGCCGTGACCAATACGCCGGACCAATTTGCAGCGTACGTGACGGAGGAACTCGGCAAATGGACTCGCATGGTGAAGGCGTCGGGGATGAAGGCGGACTGATTTGAATTGCTGCCAATTTTCGGCCGACCCTCAGGCCTGGCGCGGCTCTCCAGGCTAATTGCTGCCATCGGGCGGTTTATGCCGACAACGCGGCATCCAACGCCGCCACCAGCGGGCCCATCTTCGGCGGGCTCGGCTCGACGTCCACTTTGATTCCGAAACCTGCGAGCGCGGCAGTGCAGACGGGACCGACGGAAGCAACCAGCGTCGCGTTGAGGTGTGAAGTCAGCGAGGCCTTCCTCCCCAGCGTTTCGGCCAGGGCAAACAGGTTGTATGCCTGCGAGGCACTCGTGAAAACCGCCGCATCCACGCGATTGCCATCCAGCGCATCCATGAGGGCCACCAGCGGCGCGGTGTCCGCGGGCAGCGCCCAGCGGTAGGTCGGCACTTCCACGACCTCGGCCCTGCGCGCGCGCAACCCTTCTTCGAGTTTCTCGTTCGTCGCGCCATAGCGCTGCACGACAACCCGTTCGCCTTCGATCGGCACCGCGCGCAGCGCGGCGAGCACCTCGACCGTGGTAAACGGATCGGCCGCAGAGAGATCGATGCGCACCGCTCGCGAGCGCAGCACGGCGGTCGGTTTGGGACCGCGCGCCACGACCGTCATCGCGCCGAGCAAACCGAGAAGCTTCCCACTGAGGCCGAGTGCGTCGGTGGCGGCGAGCAGCGCGCGCGTGCCGACGCCGGTCGGGAAAATCGCAGCTTTCGCCGGCCGGGATTCGAGTCCGGCGACGAACTGCGCGATGAAAGCGCTGTCCATGTCGGGCACTTCGGCCAGCGCCGGGGCGAGCAGCGGTGTGCCCCCGCGCCTGCGCACCAGCTCGGCGAGCTGCGCGCCGGAGCGCGATTCGAGGATCGCTACCGTCTTGCCTTGCACTTCCGGGACGGCCGATGCCGCATCTAGGCCTTCGGGATGAAGCGCAACCCCACCGCGATCCGGTTCCAGCTGTTGATGACTGCGATCGCCAGCGTGAGCTTGGCGATCTCCTCGTCCGTGAAATGCAGGCGGACCTCGGCGTAGACCTCGTCCGGCGCATGCCCCTCGGTGAGCAGCGTCAGGGCCTCGGTCCACAGCAGCGCGGCGCGCTCGCGCGGCGTATAGACGGGCGCCTCGCGCCATGCGGCCAGCAGGTGCAGGCGATCCTCGGTTTCGCCCAGCTTGCGCGCATCGCGCGTGTGCATCTGGATGCAGAAAGCGCACCCGTTGATCTGCGAGGCGCGGGTCTTCACGAGCTCGAGCAGCGACGCCTCCAGCCCGCATTCGGCGCTGTACCTGGACAGCGTGCGCATCGCCTCGTAAGCCTCGGGGGAGGCCTTGTGCATTTCGAGCCTCTGTTTCACTTCGCGCACTCCCCTCATTCCTCGATCTTCACGCCGCGCCAGAACGCCACGTGGTCCTTGATGTGCTTTGCTTGCGGCTTCGGGTCGGGATAGAACCAGGCCGCATCCTTGTTCACCTCGCCATCGACGACCACGTCGAAATAGCTCGCGATGCCTTTCCACGGGCAGTCGGTGTTGGTGTCGCTGGGCCCTAAATGGTCCTTGCGAATCGCTCCTGGCGGGAAATACACATTGCCCTCGACCCTCTCCACGCGATCGGACTCGGCGATCACTTTGTCTTTCCAGAGTGCTTTGGGCATGGCTGCCTCCTTCGGTCTAGTAGTGAAATTCCGCGAAGACGATGCGGCCTTCCTGCGCCGGCCAGTTCTGCACCGTGATCGCTTCGTCGTTGAAGCGCGCGGGCACGGCCCGCAGCGGTCCCGCCGGCAGCAACAGCTTGCCGAGCGAAGCGCCCGGCACCCCCTGGTTGATCCCCGGGGGAACCTTGCCGTCGAGCGTAAACACGTCGCGGCCGTGGCCGACATAGCCGCGCGGCCGCGTGATCGATACCACGCTGCCTGCCGACTCGTCCCCCTTGGCGAAGTCGGCCGGCCGAAGGTGCACGAATTCGCTCGAGCGCGCAAACGGCGAGCGATAGATGTGGGTGACCGCGTGCCCGGGGGCCGTGACGACGAACTCGTAGTGCGTTTCGAGCTGGGCGGTGAAAGGCCCCCACAAGCCGTCGGCGCCCGTGCTCTTCGAGTGGACGGCCGGCCCGCGGCGGGCGCCGCTGTCGCGCGAAACCTCGTAGATCTCGACTTGCGCTCCCGCCACCGGCAGGTTTGTGGGCACCCCGCTTTCGACGCCGCTGACCTTGCCGTTGAGTACCGGGCGCGGCTCCGTCGCGATCGTCAGGTGCGCAGGCGCGCGTCCGGTAATGAAGCGATACATCTCGGCGAATGCCAACGGGTCGAAAGCGGTCTCGCGATGGTCGATCTTGGGAATTACGACATTTTCGGCACCTTTGAGTTCCGGCCCATCGAACCCCACGCCGGTGTTGCGCCCGGGCTTGCCGAGAAAGGCGCCATCAGGCTGCGCGTACTTGTCGTTGTTGTCGCTGCGGATGGTCATGAAGCGCACGCCCTCGACCACCTCGTTCGGCCCGGCGTTGAGCTGAGTGATGAGCGCACCCTTGCTGTTGAATTCGCTGCCGCGGGTTTCCTCCCAGTCGAACAGGCCGTGGTTCGTCCCGCCGCCCAGGATTGCATGCGACACCTTGGCTGC
>JANMXB010000280.1:0-3781 GCA_031380765.1 Pseudomonadota bacterium
TCCGCAGGGCGGCGTACACGAAAACCAGCAGCGCGAGCGAAAAATAATAGAAATGCGTGTAGTTCTCCAGGTCGAAAGGTTTCCAGCCAAACATCTCGAGGGCCGGCCGCACGTAGATGTATTTGCCATCGGAACCGCCGAAGTAGTTCGAGTCGTGGACGTAGAAATAGGTCATCTCCCCGAAAGCGAGCGTCACCATGATGAAATAGACGCCAGAGGTGCGCAGCACGAGCAGCCCGACCACGAGCGAGGCGAGAGCGGCAACACCCACCGCCATCGCGAGGCTCGAAAAAAGACCGGCCGGCTGATTTTCGGGGCTGACGAACATGAGGGTATAGGCCGCCACCCCGAAGAACAGCGCGTGCCCGAGGCTCACGAGTCCGGTGTAGCCGACCAGCAGATTCAGGCTCATGGCGAACAGCGCCATGATCATGATCTTGGTGACGAAGTCGACGTAGAACTTGTCGCCCACAAATGGAAATACCGTGAGCGCGGCCAGGCCCGCGATCAGAAGCACCTGCAGCGAACGGGGTTGGCGGTCCATGTCATGTCCTGCCGAAGAGCCCCGTTGGCCGCCACAGGAGGACCGCCGCCATCAGGAGGTAGACGACCATGCCCGCGATCTGCGGCATCAGGACTTTGCCAAAAGTGTCGGCCAGACCGATGGCGAGCGCCGCGGCCAGCGCCCCCCTGACCGATCCGATGCCACCGATCACGACGACGACAAAGGACACGATCAGCACCTGGTTGCCCATCCCCGGAAATACCGACGAGACCGGCGCGGCCAGCATGCCGGCGAACGCTGCGAGCGCCAGGCCGAGCGCGAAAACCAGGCGGTAAAGGAGGCCGATGTTGATGCCGAGCGACTGCGCCATATCGCGGTTGAAGCTTCCCGCCCGGATCATCATTCCCAGGCGCGTTTTCTGAATCAGCCAGTACATGCCGAAAGCGATCGCCAGGCAGAACCCCGACATTGCGAGACGGTACGTCTGGTACGAAAGCGTATCCGTGAGCGGGATCGAATAGGCGAGGGCCGCCGGCACCTGAACGCCGTGTACGTCGTCGCCCCAAATCAGGCTGCGGCATTCCTCGAAGATGAGGATTAATCCGTAGGTGAGCAGGACCTGGTCGAGGTGGTCGCGCTCGTACAGAAAGCGGATCACGAGCCACTCGAGAGCGACACCGAGCAGCGCCGCGATGACGACGCCGGCAGCCAGCGCGAGCCAGAAATTCCCCATTGGGCGCGTAAGCGAAAAAGCAAGGTACGCGCCGATCATGTAGAAACTGCCGTGCGCGAGATTGATGATTCCCATGATCCCGAAGATCAGCGTGAGGCCGCTGGCGACGAGAAACAGGAGCAGACCGTACTGGATGCCGTTCAGCGCCTGGATCAGGAAAATGACGGGATCCATTGGGTCAGGGAGCGTGCCGCGGCGGGAAGCCGGCTATCCGCTTCCCGCGTCCGGGATCACGCCATCTTGCAGCCGCGCGCCGGGTCTTCGAGCGCCTTCCAGGCCACGCCGATGTATTTGTTCTGCTCGCCGACCACCTGGCGCAGGTAGCTGTCCTGGATCGGGTTGTGCGCCCGGGACATTTTCCATTTGCCGCGCGGGCTGTCGATGGTAACGCCCTCCATCGCTTTGACCATGTCCTTCTGCGAGCGGATGTCGCCGCGGACGGCCCTGAGTCCCGTATCGAGCAGCTGAGCCGCGTCATAGCCCTGCACCGCATAAACGTCGGGCTGCAACTTGTACGCCTTGGCATAGCTAAGCCGGAATTCCTTGTCCTTCGGTATGTCCAGGCTGTCGGCGTAGTGCAGGGTGGTGAGAATCCCCTGCGCCGAGGCGCCCTGTGCCGCAAGGGTGCCGTCGGTCAGAAACCCGTTGCCGTAGAGCGGGATTTTCGCTTTCAGGCCCGCGGCATCGTAATCCTTGACGAATTTCACCGCGGCGCCGCCGGCGAAGAAGCAGGCTACGGCGTCGGGTTTGGCGGCGCCGATCTCGGTGAGCAAGGCCTGGAACTCGACGTTCGGGAACGGCAACCAGAAATCCTTGACGATCTTGCCGCCGACCTTCTCGTAGCCCTCTTTGAAGCCGCCGAACATCTCCTCGCCCGCTGCGTACTTGTGCGTGATCCACGCGCAAGTCTTGTGGCCCCTCTCCCACATCACTTTGCCAAGCGCGTAGGTCGTCTGCCAGTTGGAGAACGAAGTCCGGAAGATGTTCGGCGCGCACAGCGCCCCGGTGGCAGCGCCGAAACCGGCGTTCGGGATGATCGAAAGCACCCCCGATTCGCGCACGACTTTGACCATCCCCGCCTGGACTCCCGAGTGGACCGTGCCGATCACTACGTCCACTTTGTCGCGATTGACTATGCGGTTTGCGTTATCGACCGCCTTGGCCGGATCGGACTCGTCGTCCAGCACGACGTACTCGATCTCGCGTCCCGCGAGCTTGCCGCCGTGTTCGGCCACGTAGAGCTTGAATGCGTTGGTGATTGCGTTGCCAAGCGCGGCGTAAGTGCCGGAATAGGGCAGCATCAACCCCACTTTCAGGCGCGCGGGCTGCGCGAAAACCAGCGACGCACCGAACGGGCTTGTCGCGAGTACGATGCCGGCGGTGCCCTGAAGGAAGCGGCGGCGAGTGACGGTCTTGTCGAGCGTGTTCATGGTGCCCTCTCCTTTTGAATGGCGATTTGGCCATTGACTGTGTTCATGAGTCAGTTCAATCCAAAGCCGGACGCGCTACGTTGATATGGATCAAGCGATTCGGCCCGCTTTGCTCGCCGGCATCGATCGTGACCGACCGCGAAATTTTCCCGCCTGGTGGAGCGCTAACACCGATTCTTTTGATCTAGCGCAAGGAGTCGGACCCCTGCACGCTTAAAGATGGGCTCGGCCCGCACGAACCCAAAAGGAGACACCGTGAACGAGATCAGCCAGAGCGAAGAGGACAACGAACCGGTCCCATTGATGCAACAGTTGCTGGACAACCCGTTCCTGCTCCTGTTCCTCGGCGTGATGATCCCCATGGTCGTGTACGTCGTCTGGGGCGTCTACGACATTCTCACTGTTCCGCTGGCCAAGTAGAGGGATGAACACATGAGCGCAATCCTGCCGCCTGCGGAGCGCCTCTGGTGGAAGCATCCGCTGGACCGTGTCGAAGGAACCTGGATCCTGATCGCACTTGTCTGGTGCCTGATCATGTTCGCCATGATGGTCGGCTGGCACGTCTACGGAAAGCAGAATCTTTCGACGGAAACCTACAGGACGACGCCCGAAGCGTTTGCCGCCAAGGCGCAGGCCGTCGTCGACAAGTACACGGTGCGCACCGAGACCGACGAGAAGATTCCCGTGGTCCATCCGCCTGAAGGCTCCGACGTGTATCTCATCGCGCGCCTGTGGACTTGGTGGCCGATTCTGGAGCTGGAAAAGGGAAAAACCTACCGCCTGCACCTCACATCGATGGACTACAACCACGGGTTTTCGCTGCAACCGGCCAACATAAACATCCAGGTGGTGCCCGGTTACGAGCACGTCGTCACGGCGACGCCGAACCAGGCGGGCAGCTTTTCCATTGTGTGCAACGAATACTGCGGCATAAACCATCACACGATGGTCAGTCGCCTCTACGTGAAATAAGGGGGGCGTACAAATGTCCACCACAACGATTTACCGGACGTGCCCCCGCTCGGGGCTGCAGTTCGAGGCCCAGGCCGAGCTGCTGATGAAGGTCAACGCCGTCGCGGCGGTCGTCTTCCTGCTGGTTGGCGGCATCCTGGC
>JANMXB010000720.1:0-20940 GCA_031380765.1 Pseudomonadota bacterium
GCGCGGCGATCGCCCGCAGGTCCGCGGCGAGCATGACGTCGCCGTAGACCAAGAGAAAATTTGCGGGCAGCGAGTCCAGCGATCGCAACAGTGCGCCGGCATTGCCCAGGGGCTCATCCTCGACCTGGACCCGCACGCGAAGCCCGAACCTGGAGCCGTCGCCCGCAAACTCCAGGATCCTGTCCGCGAGAAAGCCGGCGTAGATCGTCACGTCGCGCATGCCGGCGGCGAGGGCGAGCTCGAGCTGATGCTGGAGAACCGGCTTACCGCCTATCGGGACGAGAGCCTTGGGCAGGTTTCCCGCGATCGCGGCCAGGCGCGAGCCCTTTCCGCCAGCGACAATGACGAGATGGTCGACCGGCGTCATTGGGGCAAGGATGCGGGGACAAGCTCGTCGATCGCCCGCAGCACGGCCTCATCCGAGCCGAGCCTCGGCCGCCAGCCGAGCCGCGCCAGCTTTTCGATGGAGTAACGAAAGCGCGGCACATCGCCGACCCATCCGCGGTCTCCGCCCGAATAGGCGATCGGCGTGGCGGGCGCCAACCGCGCAATGACCTTTTCGGCGATGAAAGCCACGCTGGTGCCGGATCCTGCCGGGCCGATGTTGAATACGCTGCGGCGCTCGTTTGCCCGCGACACGATGTACTTCATCGCTGCGATCAGTTCCGACACGTGCAGGTAGGGCTTGGTTTGCATACCGTCACCGAGCACTCGCAGGCTGGGGGGGCGGGAAGCAAGCCGGCCGATGAAATCGAACAGGGCGCCGTGGGTCGCTCGCGGGCCGACGACATTCGGGAAGCGAAAAATCCACACCTGTTGCAGGAACGTCTCCGCCGCCGCGCTCAGAAGGGCCTCGCTCGCCAGCTTGTTCGCGCCATAACTGGAGATCGGCAGCAGCGGTCCGGAGTCCTCCGTCAGAAGATCCCGGCGTTCCCCGTAGACAGCCGAAGAGGAAGCGAACGCGACTTTGCCGGCACCGCAAATCCTGGCGGCTTCGAGGAGCGAAAACGTGGTCCGCAGCGTCCGCCTGAAATCGACCGAGGCGTCGGCGACGCCCGCGGCGATGTCGCTGTTGGCCGCAAAGTGCCAGATGATGTCTGGCAGGCCATCCCAATCGCAAGCGTCGCGAAGCGCCTTGGCGGCGTGTTCCGGCCGGCTGATGTCGCACTCGGAGAATCGAAATGCGGGGTTCCTGAGCGCGGATTCCAAGTGGGCCGGGCTGCCCAGGGAGTAGTCGTCCACACCGCTGACCCTGCATCCGTCAACGAGAAGGGAATCGACAAGCTGGCTGCCGATAAACCCGGCCGCACCGGTCACGAAATGATGCATCAGGCGCGAACGAAGCCGCTCACTGGCCGCCCCCTACCGGGTTTGCGCGCAGCCATTGCATGCAAATGTGGCCGACAATCAGCTGCAGGTCTTCGGCGATCTGCATGTCGTCGATCTCGAAGTGGAGCGCATGCCGGGCGATGCTTTTGCAGCGCCCGCCGGAATAGCCGAGGATGGCAAAAGTCTGCAGGCCTTTCGCGTTGCCCATCTCGAGCGCCTGCACGATGTTTGGCGAATTGCCGCTGCCCGACAGGGCGATAAGCACGTCCCCGGGCGAGCCCTTGACTTTGATCTGCTCGGCGAAGATCCGGTCGTAGCCCAAGTCGTTGGCAAGGCAGGTCAGGACCGCGGGATTTGCGCTCAGAGCTTCGACCCGCAGACCGGCCCCGCTGCCGGTGCCGGCGCCGAAGAAAAGGTCGTTGGCGATATGGATAGCGTTGGCCGCGCTGCCGCCGTTGCCGCAAATGAATACGCTGCGGCCTGCTTTCCACGCTTCGCGGAGAGCCTCGCCCAGCGCGGGCACGCTGCCCATCGCCTCCAGCTTCAGCGCCGCAGCGAGCTTCCCGGAATACTCCGCTATGTGCTCCCGCATCGAAATATCACCCTTATGCACGCTTCAATTACAACTCAGCGTTTCCCGCACGATCGCCCCGGCGCGCTCGGCAAAAACGCCGCGCGAGTAATGATAGCCGAGGGCCTCGGGGACGTCGCCCCGGCCACGGCGCAGCGTCGCGAGGATTCCCCTCTCCACGTCCTTGGGATCCGCCGGGTCGGCGAGATAACCCAAGGCGCCGTTAAGCAGCGCCTCGCCGCTTCCGTCGATGCGGCTTCCCATGACCGGGATGCCGCACGCGAGGGCCTCCAGCAACACGATGCCGAATCCTTCCCCCTGGCTGGGCATGACATAGGCGTCCGCGAGCCGGTAGTAATCCGCTTTCTTGCCCTCCGGCACGAAACCCGAAAACACCACCCGGTCGCGGACGCCGAGGCTGCCGGCCTTGGCCTCGAGGCGGCCGCGGTCCTGGCCGTCGCCGCAGATCAGGTACGCGATATCCGGGATGCTGACCGCGAGCGCCGGCAGCGCTTCGATGATCTCGTCGAACCCCTTGTAGCGCTCCCCGCTCGCCAGGCGCCCGAGGGTCATCATGACCGTACGGTTCGCCAGGCCGTGCAGCTCGGCGAGATCGCCCGGCTTGGGCCCCACGCCGTACTGGCGCAGATCCACGCAGTTGGGCAGCAATTTCAGGCGCGACGAATCGACGCCCGTCCAACTGCTGAAACGGGAAAGGGTCAATTTGCTCACGCCAACGATGAAGGTGAACGTCGCAAGGCTCCAGTTCACGACTGCGTTCCGGTGGCG
The DNA here is from genome assembly GCA_031380765.1 of Pseudomonadota bacterium. GTDB lineage: Bacteria > Pseudomonadota > Gammaproteobacteria > Burkholderiales > SG8-39 > SZAS-79. Next base: position 2,690 of record JANMXB010000720.1, read on the forward strand.
GGTCCACGCATCGATGCCGTGAATGATGAGCATCGATGCAGCGGCATTTGAAAAGGCCAGCAGAGCGCCCAGCGGCGCCAGGTTGATGTGGCCGGCAATCACGAGCTGGAACCGGCCGCAGACGACTTCCGCCAGCACGGATCCAACGAATCGCAATTTGCCGCCCGCCGCGGCGGACAAGAACCGGACCCGCCTTGGAACTGCCCCGATCGGCGTGAAAACGAGCCGGGGGATCACGACGATCTCCGCGCACTCCGGCATCGCGGCAATCGATTCGACGACGTCGCGATTGAATTTCGCGATCCCGCCTGCCCCGCCATACGCATCGGTGACCAGCATCAGCGCGCGAAACATGCGAGGCTGGGGCGGAAGCAGACGCCTGGCCCACGCGCGCAGGCCACGCGATTTTTGTCCTTCCACGCCGGAGGACCTGGAAATCCACTCGCTCACCGGGGTCACGAAACCGCTCTTGGAGCGCAGCAGGATCGCGTCCGGCAGCCGCGTCCTGAGCACGCTGGCGAAGTCGTGTTTGGTGGGGCACCTGTCCGAGACCATGAGGGGCGCCAGCGAGCGCAGGACCCGCACGTCGACCAGCGGCACGCGAATCTCGAGCGAATGCGCCATTCCGGCCCAATCGGCATCGCGCAAGAGCTGGTTGCCCATGTACCACGAAAGCTCGAGGGTCGAAATCCGCGAGCGCGGCTGGTCGAGGCCGCGGATGGTGGCCTCGAGGTTCTCGAGGATCCGCAGCTCGCCAAGTCCCGCATGCACCGTGGCAGGATCCAGCGCCGACCGGACCTCCCAGGGCATCAAATGGGCGCGTCGCAGCAGGTAGGCCCCCCCGAACGTGCCGCCATATTCCAGAAGGCTCGCGTATTTGGGCGATGCGAACGCACTCACGATCGGAGCCAGGACCCATCGGGCGAAGCGTCCTGCCGCAGGGATTGCGCGCGTGAAGCTCAGCCAGGTCGTAATCCGCGGAATCTGCCAGAAGCTGGGGTACCCGCCGAAGAATTCGTCGCCTCCGAGTCCCGACAACGCCACCTTCATGCCTGACTGCGCCGCGGCGCGACTCACGAAGTAGGTATTGATTCCGTCCGTTGACGGCTGATCCATCGCCTCGAGGATCCGCGCCAGTTCGGACTCGAATTCGCCCTGCGCGACCCAGTGCGCCTCGTGGCGAAATCCCAGTTTTTCCGCGAACATCGCGGCAATCTCCCCTTCGTCCTTTTCGGTGTCCTTGAACTCAGGGAACCTCAGCGTGATGGTCTTGAGCGCCGCTCCCTGCTCGGCAGCGACGCCGGCAAGCGTGGACGAATCGATTCCCGCGGACAGGAACAGGCCGACCGGTACGTCCGACACGAGGTGGTGCCGAACGCTGTCTTTGACGGCTTCGCGCAGGATCTCGCCTGCGTTGAGTACTTCGCGTTGTGTCGCATGCTCCGCTTTGCGAAACTCCTCGCCGATGTCGAAGTACCTGGTGACGGACAGTCCCGTTGCGCCGGACACGCGCATGTACGATCCGGCCGGCAACGAGCGGATGTCGCGGTAAAGCGTGTACGGCTCGGGAACATGACCCCAGATCAGGAACCCGACCGAACCGGCCGGCTCGGGAGCGGTGCCGACCCCGCCGCCCTTGAGAAGAGCCTTCACCTGAGATGCCAGCCGCAGCGTCTCGCCGTCGTCGGCATAGTAAAGCGGCTTGATTCCGAACGGATCGCGCGCGAGGAAGATTTCCCTCCTCGGCTCGTCCCAAAGCGCGAACGCATACATGCCCCGCAATGCATGCACCATGTTTTCGCCGCGATCGGCATAGAGGTTCAGCAGGACCTCGGTGTCGGACCCGGTGCGGAAGACGAAGCCTCTCGCCTCGAGCTCTTTTCGCAACTCGCGGTAGTTGTAGATCTCGCCGTTGAAAGTGATGCGATAACGACCGTCGGCCGTGGCCATCGGCTGCGCGCCGGCCTCGCTGAGATCGATGATGGCAAGACGCCGGTGCGCCAAGCCAACGCGTTGATCGGGCGAAATCCACAAACCGGCCCCATCCGGACCGCGACGGATCATCGCCTCGCGGACGCGCAGCAACTCTTCCTGGTCAACCGGCGGGGCCGCAGGACCGTACGCGAAGATCCCTGCTATTCCGCACATGCGGCATTGCGAAAATATTCGATCGTCCTGCCAAGGCCGGCTTCAAGAGCGATGTGCGGCTCCCACCCAAATGCGGATCTCGCCAGGCCGATATCGGGCTTGCGCTGCATTGGATCGTCGCTTGGCAACGGCTGGAACACGATCTGCGATTTCGAGCCGGTCATCTCGACCACTTTTTGCGCGAGCTCCAGGATCGTGAATTCACCGGGATTGCCGATGTTCACCGGTCCCGTAAAGTCATCCGGCGTGGCCATGATGCGCACCATCGCTTCGATCAGGTCGTCCACGTAACAGAACGAGCGCGTCTGTTTGCCCTCGCCGAAGATGGTAATCGGCTTTCCGCTCAAGGCCTGGACGATGAAATTGGACACAACGCGTCCATCGTTCGGATGCATGCGCGGGCCGTAGGTGTTGAAGATGCGCGCGACCTTGATGCGCAGGTTGTGCTGGCGGTGATAGTCGAAAAACAACGTTTCGGCGCAACGCTTGCCCTCGTCGTAGCAGGACCGAATGCCGATCGGATTGACACGGCCCCAGTACGATTCGGCCTGGGGATGAACCTCCGGATCGCCATAGACCTCGCTGGTGGAGGCCTGCAGGATTTTTGCCTTCACGCGCTTGGCGAGGCCCAGCATGTTGATCGCCCCATGCACCGAAGTCTTGGTGGTCTGCACTGGATCGAACTGGTAGGACACCGGCGAGGCCGGGCACGCGAGGTTGTAGATTTCGTCGACCTCGACGTACAAGGGGAAAGTCACGTCGTGGCGCATCAGCTCGAAATTCGGGTTGCCGATCAGGCGGGCGACGTTGTCCTTGGCGCCGGTGAAGAAATTGTCCACGCAGAGCACGTCCTGGCCGTCGGCAAGCAGGCGCTCGCAGAGATGCGACCCCAGGAATCCCGCGCCGCCCGTGACCAGGATGCGCTTGCGCGTGCTGTGGCTTCTCATTCAATCAACTCCGCCTGCCTCATCACCAAATGCGCTTTACGCCGTATTTCGCAAATTGCTTGTCTGCACTGACGACCGATAATTTCTCTTCCATCGCCTGTGCAACTAGCAGCCGGTCGAACGGGTCGCGATGGTGAAAAGCCAGCGAGGCCACCCGCGCGACATGACGAAAATCGATCTGGAGCTGGCTGAAACCGTTCTCTGCAAGCTGTTGCGGGATGAAGCGCTCGATTGCGTCGGGAAGCCTGAGTTTTCCCAGGCTGAGCTTGATGGCCATCTCCCAGGAGCTCGCCAGGCTCAGGAAACACTGGTTGTCGGGGTTGGCAATCGCGGCGCGCGCCTTGCGCGACAAACCGGGAGCGTCTTCGATCCACCAGAGGAAGACATGGGTATCGAGGAGAAGGCGCACTAAACGTACTCCTTGAAACCCTCCGGAAGCGCGTCGAACTGGGGTGCCACCCATATCCGGCCTTTGGCCGAACCGGGTTTGCGTGATAGCTTGGGCCCGGACAACGCAACCAGCTTGACCACCGGTTTGTTGTCCTTTGCAATGATCACCTCCTCGCCGAGCATGGCTTTCTGGACAAGTTCGGAGAAATGCGTCTTGGCTTCGGCAATGTTGAATTTGGTCATGGCTGGCCCATCGGCAGTATGTGACCATCTTACATGACCAACATATCCGCATCAAGCCCAGGAGGCCAGCCTGAAGCTGATTTTCCTCAACCGGTATTTCCACCCGGACATTTCGGCCACCAGCCAGATGCTCTCCGGTCTCGCGTTCAATCTCGCCGCTCAGGGCGCCAAAGTACACGTCATCACGAGCCGGCAGCGCTACGACGATGCCGGTGCGCAGCTGGCGAAAGGCGAAAACGTTCGAGGCGTACAGGTGCACCGCGTCTGGACGAGCCGTTTCGGCCGCCAGAACCTGATGGGGCGCGTCCTGGACTACGCTTCCTACTACCTCTCCGCGTCGCTCGAGCTGGCGCGCATTGCCGGGCGCGGTGACATTGTGATCGCAAAAACCGATCCGCCGCTGATTTCGATGCCGGCGGCACTGGTGGCTCGCCTGCGCGGCGCGCCCCTGGTGAACTGGCTGCAGGACATTTTTCCGGAAGTCGCCGAGCGCACAGGCATGCGCCTCGGACTCGCGGCGGACGTGATTCGCTCGGTGAGAAATATTTCTCTGCGCAGCGCGACGATCAACGTCGTCCTCGGCGAGCGCATGCGGGCGCTGGTTGCCGCCATTCCCGGCGCCGGTCGTATCGAGGTGATCCACAACTGGGCCGATGGCGGAGCGATTGCACCGCTCGCGATGGAGTCGAATGCGTTGAAAAGAGAGTGGGGACTCGCCGACAAATTCGTCGTCGCCTATTCCGGAAACATGGGCAGGGCCCACGAATTCGAGACCATTCTCGGGGCGGCAGAGTCCTTGCGGAGCGACGACCGGATCGTCTTTCTGTTTGTCGGCGGCGGGCATCAGCGCGAATGGATCGCGGACCAGGCAAGAACGCGAAATCTCGCGAACGTGAAGTTCCAGCCGTACCAGCCTCCCGAGCGGCTTTCAGAAAGCCTCGGCGCGGCTGATGTTCACCTGACCACGCTGCTTCCCGCCTTCGAAGGAGTCATTGTGCCCAGCAAGATCTACGCAATCCTCGCCGCGGGGCGGCCGGCTCTCCACGTCGGCGACCCCAAAGGCGAAATTGCCGCCATTCTCGAGTCGGCGCAGGCCGGTTTCGCGATTCCCGCAAGCAACTCCTCATTGCTCGCGGCGCGGATACTCGAGTTCGTGGCGACCCCGGCACTTGGCCCAACGCTCGGGCGCAACGCGCGCAAGGCATTCGACGAGCGCTACAGCCACCGCATCGCTTTCGAGCGCTGGACCATGGCTTTGCTAAGTGTCGATGCTGGCGCGCTCGGTTGACTCGTTCGGCATTTCGCGCAATCCCTGCCGCCTGAAGACCATTTCGGTGATGACGCAGTACACGGCCAGAATCATCAGATACGCGTAGAACATCGGGTAGGCTGGCACCCCGCCCCGCTCGGCAAAGTACGCTATCGCGCCCGCGGCTGCCGAAAATGCGGCGATGACGCCCACGGTCTGTGAAATCGTAAGCCCCGCCGCGAGAAGCAGGTGATGCAGGTGCTCGCGGTCTGCCGAGAAGGGACTCTTGCCGCGCAGGACGCGGCGGATCATGACGCACAAGGTGTCTCCCAGCATGACCCCCAGCATCCATCCGGCCGTCACGGCATTCAGCGCGGGCGGTTCGGAGTTGTGCAGACGGATCGCGCACCAGGCCAGCAGGAGCCCCAGAAAGTGGGTGCCGGTATCGCCCATGAACACGGCGGCCCTGGGCCGGGCGGGCGTGCGCATGTTGAAGCACAGGAATCCGGCCGTTACGCCGGCTGCGAGGCAGCAGACCAGGAAAACCGCGGACTCGCCGACGAGCATCGCGAGCATTCCGAAAGCGATGAACGCCAGCAGCGTCAGCGTCCCTGCCAAGCCGTCGATACCGTCGGCCATGTTGACGGCATTCATGACGCCCACCACGGCAAACACGGTGAGCGGCACGCTCCAGATACCGAGCGTGAATGTTCGTTCAGTCAGGAGCTGGCCGAGCTGCGCCAGATGCGTTCCGTCGACGAATACGAGCGCGGCTGCGGCTGCGATCTGGAACCCGAACTTGGCAAGCGAGCGCAACTCGTGCAGATCGTCGAGGATGCCGCCTGTCAGAACGATGCCGATGGCCACGCCAAGCCCGAAACGGACATGCTGTGCGGCCGCCAGGGCGATCGCCAGGTAGGCCACCAGGAACACGATTCCCATGACGATCCCGCCAATCACCGGGATATCGCCGTCATGGACTTTGCGGCCGGAAGCGACGTCGATCAGCCCCAGGACCGAGGCGAACCGGACCAGGGCCGGGATCCCCAGCACCGTCAGGACAAAAGCGCCCACAAATCCGAGTGTTTCAGTCATGAAATCAATCTAAAAAGCGTGCGGTATTACGTTGACCCCGGGGGTGGCCACCCGCTAGGATGCGCGCGTCATGCAACCGATCTCCATTTCGCTGTGCCGGACCCTCGCTTTGGCGTTTGTTTTCACGTGCCACACGGCGGGTGCGACGGAATCTTTCGTCCACGTCGGGGGCGAGCCGATGGCCGCCGTCTCCGCCCGCACCGAAGGGGCGAATCCGCAGATCGAGAAGCTCCTGGGCCAGCCCTCCGGCTTGTGGGATCGCATCCGCCTCGGATTCGCCATTCCCGATCTCGACCGCAAGATCGTGGCCCAGCAGACCGCCTGGTATGCGGCGAGGCCCGAGCTGGTGCAGGCCATTGTCCTGCGCGCCCGCCGCTATCTGCATTTCATCGTCGACGAAGTGGAGCGCCGCGGGCTGCCCACCGAACTTGCGCTGCTGCCTTTCGTCGAGAGCGGCTTCAACCCCATGGCGCTGTCTTCGGCACAGGCCTCGGGACTCTGGCAGTTCATTCCCGAGACGGGCGCGAAATACAAACTTGCGCAGAGCACGCTGTACGACGGCCGGCGCGACGTGGTCGCCTCGACCGGCGCGGCGCTGGATTACCTGGAATTCCTTTACCAGTACAACAACCGCGACTGGCAGCGTGCCCTGGCTTCGTATAACTGGGGCGAGTCGGCGGTGGCGCGGGCGGTGGAGCGCAATCGCGCGCGCGGCCTGCCCGAAGCGTACGCCAGTCTTGCGATGCCTGAAGAAACGCGCAACTACGTTCCGCGCCTGCTCGCAATCAAGGCCATCATCCAGGATCCTCAGGCGTTCGGATTGCAATTGCCGGAGATCCCGAACGAGCCGGTCTTCGGCGTCGTCCAGGTGCCTGACGATCTCGACCTCAGGCTGGCCGCGCAGTTCGCCGGGATTGCGCTCGAGGAATTCCTCACCCTCAATCCCGCTTTCAACAGCAAGCACGCGCCGGGCGCCACGGGGGCGGGCCTGGTGATTCCGCTGGAGAAATCGGAGATCTTCAAGGTCAACCTCGAGCGTCACCGCGAAATGCTGGCGCGACAGCCCGGCGCTCGGTCGCAGAAAGTGCCAAGGGCCGCTCCGGTTACTCGCTTCTGAAACAAGAACGCCCCTGTCCCGCGTCTTGGTGAGTGTGCGACTCTTCGGTGCGAGGATATCCGCCCACCTGGGCCTCATGAAGACGACTGCCAGAATCGAAAAGATCACGGCGAGAGCGCCAGCGGCGGTTTTCATGGGACGGATCAGCGCATCCCTTTGAACGGGTCGTTGGGAATTGCTTGGAGCGCCGGTACACCGATCATTTTCTGCACGATGCGCGCGGCCTCCGGATGCCCGAGCGCCGCTGCGCGCGAGTAATAGTCGCGAGCCCGGCCAAAATCCGCCGCGGTTCCCATGCCACGATCGTACAGGTTGCCGAGGCGGAACAGGGCTTCGGGGTCATCAGCCTCGGCGGCCTTGAGGTACCACGGAATCGCTTGGGCGGGGGCGGGCGCGGTGCCGCGTCCGGTATCAAGCGCGATGCCCAATTGACGGGCCGCCTGCGGATGGCCCTGTTCGGCGGCCTTCCTATACCAAGTGAGGGCTTCTTTCCGGGTTCCCTCGTCGCCGCCCCTTTGGTCCAACAAGCGAGCGGCTTCGTACTGCGCTCCTGCGTGGCCCTTTTCCGCGGCGCGGCGAAACCATGGCAGCGGATCTCCGTCAGGGCCCGGCCCTTTTTCTGCGGCAAGGTGCTGGGCATACCGTAAAGCCGCGACTGCGTCGCCCAACAGCGCGGCGCGACGGAAATAGTCTGCAGCCCTGTTGCCATCACGGACTACCTGCTCGCCCTCGTCGAACAGGCTTGCGAGCAAAAGCAGCGCGTCGATGTTGCCCCTCTTGGCGGCTTGATCGAGCCAGACGACGCCTTGTTCGATGTTACGCCCGGGATTGGCCTTGGCAACCAGCAACCGGCCAGCTGCAAGATCCGCTTCGGGCACCTTGGCGTTCGCCGCTGTAACGTAGTAATCCGCCGCCCCTGCAAGATTGCCGCGTTCTTCCTGGAGCCTGCCCAGGCGAAGCGCGGCGGAGGTCACGCCGCCCGCAAGTGCCCTTTCGTAGAGCGCAATGGCTGTCACCGGATTGCTGGCCACACCGAGCCCGGATTCGTAAAGGCTCGCCAGATTCGCGTGTGCTGCGGCAAGGCCCTGGTCGGCGGCCAGTTTGTACCACTCCGCGGCAATCACCGGGTCCTTTCCAACTGCGATTCCCTGTTCGTAAAACCAGCCAAGATTGGTTCTCGCGCGCGCGCTGCCGGCCTCCGCGCCGTGGCGATACGATGCCAGCGCCTTCGCAAGATCGACCGGCGTACCGACCCCGTGCTCATGAAAAAAGCCCAGCGTATTGCTTGCATCGGCGTGGCCCTTGGCGGCCGCTCGCGAGACGAGCCCGAAAGCCTGGTTGACGTTGCGCTCCAGCCCGCGTCCCTCGTACGCCATTACGCCAAGGGAAAATTCGGCATCGGCGTCACGGTTTTTGCGCGCAATATCCACCAGCGCGTTGAGGGCGGCCTGGTCGCCTTTTGCCGCCAGATCGGCCAGTCGATCGACTTCGGGCGACCCTGCTGCAATACGCGGAGGAACAGCAAGCGCGATCACCATGCACAAAATGCCAATGATGCTGGTCATTGTGCGGATTCTACGCAGAAAATCCGTGCCGCCTGAATCGCTCGACGGGTGCCGGACAGTTGCAGTAATGTTGCCTGAGGGGAGGCATCGTGAACGCAGAAAAATCCGATTCGCATTCGATTGGTGTGTGGCTGGCCGCCTTGCTTTGCATTCTGCTCGCGCACCAGCCATCGATTTCGAATGCCGCCGAGAGAAATAAGAAAAGGTCCCCGGCCAATGAGCAGACAACGCCTGCCCCGACAGCCCTGACCGATCTGTCCGCGTCTCCCCCGGTCGACGCTTTCGGGGCGCGCGTCGAATGGGCCGGCACGGAGGCCGATCGCCTGCATGCGGCCATCGCAAAGTCGCCTCGCGATGAACGAGGCCGGGTTCTCATGGCGTCTCTCGCCGTGGTGGTTGCGACCGACCTCGAGCGGGCGCTTTCCGCCGGCGACACCGCTAGCGCCGCTTTATCGCGCAGCTTGATCGAGAAAAAACTGCCCGACACACGCTGGCGCCTTGGCTGGATCGGACGGCAAGGCGCGGGCGGAGGTTATTTTGCCCTCGGGGTGATGGCGCTCCACGGCATCCTCGGCCAGCGCGACAGCGAGGTCGCCTGTTCCATGTTCTCCTCCGCATGGGACAAGGGATTTCTCGATTCGGCTTACCGGCTGTCCGACTGCGTTGCCGAAAAGGATCCGACGCGCGCCGCCGACCTGCTGCGGGCCGCCGCAGAATCCGGGCACGCGATCGCGCACGAACAACTCGGCCGCCGCTGCCTGGAAGCCAAGCCCCAGGATCCCGGATGTGCCTTCGCGCAAATTTCCGTGGCCGCCACCGCGGGCAGGCCTTCGGCGAAAAGCCTGCTCGGCTGGATGTACGCGCAAGGGGTCGGCGTGAGCGCCGACCCGCGGCGCGCGCTCGCGCTCTATCTCGAGGCCGCGAAGGCCGGCGACCTCTCGGCCAGGAACAACCTCGGCGAACTTTATGAGACCGGGCGCGGCGTACCGGCGGATGGGACAAGAGCGGCGGCGTATTACCAAGAGGCGGCCGAAGCCGGTTTCGCGCCCGCGCAATTCAACCTGGGTCGCCTGTACGCAGCCGGAACCGGCGTGACGCGCGATACGGACAAAGCGCGCACCTGGCTGAATGCGGCGCTCAAAGGCGGGGTCCAGCCCGCGCAGAAAATCATCGACTGGATGGCTACCCAACCGGCTCCGGGCCGCTAGTGCCGCGTTGAATGCAGGGCCGACAGCGTCGGATAACGCTGCAGGAAGTCTGCGTAGGCGTCCCGTAGCCCCGATTCCAGCGGTGTGCTCGATTTCCATCCAAGCGAGGCGATCCTCGACACATCGAGCAGTTTTCTCGGGGTGCCGTCGGGCTTGCTTGCGTCAAATGTGAGACCACCCTCGAAACCGACCGCTTTGCGCACTTTTTGCGCGAGCTCACGGATGGTCAGCTCAACGCCGCTGCCGACGTTTACGAGCGGAGGATGCTCCGCGTCCCCACAGGCCCGCCTGAATGGCGCGTCGGGCAAGCCCATGAGGTGAACGAAGGCGTCGGCCGCGTCTTCCGAATAGAGGAATTCCCGCAACGGGGCGCCGCTTCCCCAGATGACAACGTCTCCTGCACCGGCAAGTTTCGCCTCGTGGCATTTGCGGATCAGCGCCGGAATCACGTGGGACCCTTGAAGTTCGTAGCGATCGCCGGGGCCGTACAGGTTGGTCGGCATCGCCGCGAGAAACTGAGTGCCATATTCGCGGTTGTAGCTCCAGCACATTTCCACCCCGGCGATCTTGGCCACCGCGTACGCGCGGTTCGTCGGCTCAAGCGGGCCGGTCAGCATGTAATTCTCGCGGATGGGCTGCGGGCAATCGCGCGGATAGATGCACGAAGAGCCCAGATACAGCACCCGCTTTACCTTGTTGCGCCAGGACTCGTCGATGAGATGCGCGGCGATCAGCGTATTTTCGCGGATGAACTCCGCCGGGAAAGTGTGGTTCGCCGCGATTCCACCTACGCGCGCAGCCGCCACAAAAACATATTCCGGTTTCGTCTCGGAGAAAAAGCGCCGCACGGCGGCCAGATCGAGAAGGTCCAGCTCCGCACGCGTGCGCAACTCCAGATTCCTGAACCCGGACGCGTCGAGTGCGCGGACGATCGCCGAGCCGACCAGTCCCCGATGGCCCGCGACAAAGATTTTCGCGCCCCGATCCAAGTTCGTCCTCCCGCAATTGCGCCCAGCTTCTAGTTGCGCCTAGGATAAGCCTACTTCACTCCGGCTTGATTCCCGCCTTGCGGATCACCTCGCCCCAGCGCGGCGTGTCGCGGCGGATCACTTCGGCGAATTCTTCCGGCGTCGTGCCGGTGGCGAGCAGGCCCATCTGCAGCATCTTCTCGCGCCCGTCCGGCGACTGGATGATCTTGTTGATCTCGGCGCTCATGCGCTCCACGATCGGCCTGGGCGTGTTCGCAGGCGCCACGATGCCGTTCCAGCCCGCGATATCGAGCGGCGCTGGCCCTGCTCGGCGAAAGTCTGCAGATGACCTGGCATAAGCGCTTGTCGGGCCAGTTCTGCGCAAAGGCGGGAGAGGAAAAAGCGAGCGCAAGAAGCGCGCAGACCAGAGCTGAGACAGCGCCGCCACCCTCGCGGCCGGGCCTCCGGGGAAGCGTAAAGCCTGGGCCGAAGGGGGACCGCGGGGCGATGGCGTGCATTGAAGATACTCCTGTCGAACTACGATTGCATGACACGAAACTGTCGCGCGCTTGTCGCCTGAGCACTTGCCGGTCGGACGCTTGCGCGGCGCACAACCGGCAGGCGCGCAGTCACTTCGCCTACAACCCCAGCAACCGCGCCGGATTCCTGCGCATCATCTTGTCGATGTCGGCGTCGGACACGCCCGCTGCTTTCACCGCACCGATCATGTTTTCGAGCCCGTCGGCGTTGGTCATCATCCCCTGCTGCCCGAGGTCGGTTGAAAGTACGATGCCGTCGGCGCCGAGTTCCTTGACTGCCGCCGCAACGTGCATGGCGCCGACCTGCGCCCAGTGCTTCATCCAAGCGTACTGCGCATCGGGACCGGTCATGAACTGCAGGTAGCAGATCTCGATCACCGCACCCATCTGCACGACCTCTTTCGCCTGCGCCATCGAAAGGCCCGGAATGTTCGTCAGGCCATGGGTAACGATGATGTTCTTCACACCCAGCTCTTTGGCGCGCCGGGTGACGGCGATGACCTCCTCAGCGTGCACATGGCCTGTCGCGAGCAGGAGGTTCTCCCGCGCGATGATCTTGAGCACCTCTTCCATCTGCGGCGTGACCTTGCCGTCGGGAGCGACGCGAATGCCTGCGCCGTCCTTGTTCACGAGAGTCTTGACGTGCTTGTCCGAATCGAAAGTCGGCAGCCACACCACTTTTCCGCGACCGCCGGACATGCGGTGCATCCATTCGACCGCGGACGGGTTGATGCCGCCGACCGCGTTGTTGAGCACGATGCCGCCCCAGATTTCGATTCCCGGGACCGCCTGCATTGCCAAGGCTGCGCGATCGCCGGTCGTGACCACATGATTCTTCAGCACCAGGCCGCGCAATCCTTTCCTGCGCGCGACCGTGGCCATTTCCACGTCGGTCAGGGCGCGACCGAAGACGTCGGGGTCGGGATGCACGTGCATGTCGATCACGCCGGCCGCGGGACTCACTTTCGGCGGAGGGGGTGGAAATCCGACCTGGGCGAGTGCGCCGGGACCGGTGACGAAACAGCCTGAAGCCGCGAAGGCCGCAGCAAGCAGAGTCTTCTTCATGATTTTCTCCCTTGGTGTTTGCGAGTGCGCTTACCGCCGGTCTGGCGCCGGCTGGCGCGAGGAATCCCTCTCAAATTCATTCTAGTCCGGTTTGGGTGTTCGTCCGTGAACGCTTCGGGCGTGCCGCGCGGGACGCATGGATCAGTCGGCGCGGATGTTCGCCGCCTTGACCACGGCGCCCCAGCGGGCGATCTCGCTGTGCAGGAACCTGTCCGCCGCCTCCGGCGAGTTGCCGATGACTTCGGAACCACCCTCCACCAGGCGCTGGCGAATTTCCGGGATGGCCAGCACCTTGACGATCTCAGCATTGAGTTTGGCGACCACGTCCTTCGGCGTACCGGGCGGGGCGAGAAAGCCGAACCACGCAACGGCCTCGAAGTCCCGGACACCCGCCTCGGAAATGGAAGGCACGTCGGGCAGGAGCGGATGGCGCTTCGCGCTCGACACGGCGAGGGGCCGCAGCTTGCCGGACTTGAAGTGCGGCATGAGCGCGACGATGTTGTCGAACATGACCTGGATCTGCCCGCCCATCAGGTCCGCATGGGCGGCGCCTGAACCCTTGTACGGCACGTGCACCATGTCGATGCCGGCATCGAGCTTGAGTTTCTCGCCGGTGAGGTGGTGCGAAGTGCCCACGCCGAGCGAGCCGAAGTTGACCTTCCCCGGATTGGCCTTCGCGTAGTCGATGAATTCGCGCACGGTCTTCGGCGGAAAATTCGGGTTGGCGGCAAAACCCAGCGGCGAGTGGGTCAGGACGACGACCGATGTAAACGCGGCCGTGTCGTACTTGAGGTTGTGATACGCCGACGCGGTGATTGGCGTTGCGGCGGTCGAAAGGACCAGCGTGTAACCATCCGGCGGCGCCTTGGCGACGAACTCTGTGCCTATGGTGCCGCCGGCGCCGGGCTTGTTTTCGACGATGAACGGCTGGCCCATCGCAACGGTGAGCCGGTCGGAAATCATGCGCGCGACGATATCGGAGGTCGCCCCCGTGCCAAACGGGACGACGACCTTGACTACGCGGTTAGGGTAAGGCTGAGCCAGGGCCGCGGCGGCAGCCAGCGCGAGCAGTGTGGGAAGTAAAAGCGCAAACAGGCGTTTCATTGGAGGGGTGTCCTCGAAGTGTGAAGCGAAAGAATCGGATCAGGCGGCCACGGCGCGGCGCTCGAGCGTCGTCGTGCGGCGCAAATCGCGGCGCGCGCCGAGGTCGTAGCGCTTGCCGCGATGGAGCGTCGAGCGGTTGTCCCACATCACGTAGTCGCCGGCTCGCCACGTGTGCGTGTAGACGAACGCCGGCTGGGTTGCATGCTCGAGCAATTCCGCGACCAGCAGGCGCCCTTCGGGCACGCTCAGGCCGCTGACGCGATCGATGTGCACGCTGGGGTAAAGCACCTTGCGTCCCGAGCCCGGATGGACATGCACGAGCGGGCGCTCCACCGGCGGGAAACGCTCGAGCTGCACTTGCGAATAGCGATCGTCGCCGAGCGCAATGCGCGAATGGAAAGCCGAGTGGCGGCCGGTCCGGCCTTCGACATGGCGTTTGGCTTTGTCGGGCAACGCGTCCCAGGCCGCGCGCAGGTCCGCCCATTGGGTCTCGCCGCCCTCCTCGGTGACGACCACCGCCGAGAGCATCGAATATTTGACCGCTACGTCCTGGAACGTGCTGTCGGCGTGCCAGAGCTGGTTGGCGAGCACGCCGATGAGCTTGGCGTTCTCGCGCTGGGCGACCGCCCCATCCAGGTCGACGTTGCCGATGTCGATCAGCTCGTCGTACTGGAACCGCGTGGGCGCCCCGGTCGCCTTGCGCAGCCCCGCGTCCAGCGGCCCGAATTGCTTCGCACAGGCGATCTGCTCGGCCTGCTCGAGGGGCTGGCCGCGAAAGACGAGCACGGCGTACCGGTCCATCGCCGTGTCGATCGCGCGAATCGTGCCGGCGTCGAGCGGCTTCCTGAGGTCCACCCCGCCGGCTTCCGCGGCGAAAAGCGGATGCAGTGGTTCCAATGTGAGTGTCATGGCTATCCCTCCTGAGGATCGCGCCTCGAATATAGCACCGACCTTCGCGCCTGAACGGCGATCAGCTTGGCTGTTGCTCGATGGAGAGGGCGCTATTTACAGACTTTCAATTTTTCAGAATGGCTACAGGAGCCAGTCTCAGGCCGATTTGTGTATCGGTACCAGTACATTTTCGACTGGAGCGGGCTTATCCTCCCCGCGGCGCGGCAGGCGCAGCACGGCCGCCAGGCCGCCCCCTGCGCGGGCTTCGAGCGCAATGTCGCCGCCGTTGGCGCGCGCTATCGCCCGCGCGATCGCCAGTCCCAGCCCCGTGCCGCCGGTATGTCTGGCGCGCGAAGCCTCGAGGCGCACGTACGGCTCGAACACCCTTTCCCGGTCCGCATCGGGGATCCCGGGCCCGCGGTCTTCCACGCGAATTTCGACCTCCTCCCCTTTGTCACGGACCCGGAGGTCGATGTTCGCCCCGCCGTAGCGGCGCGCATTCTCGAGCAGGTTCGCGAGGCACCGGCGGATGGCCTGCGGCTGGGCCAGAATCGGCGCCGATGCTCCGCCATGAACCGTGATTTTCGCCCCGAGCGGTTCCATGTCCTCCACGACGCCTTCGAGGAGCGCATTGAGGTTGAGCCGCACGGGCTTTTCCGCCGCCGAGCCGGCGCCGAGGTACTCGAGCGTGCTGCCGATCATTGCATCCATCTCGGCAATATCGTCCTCGATCTTCGAGCGCAACTCCCCTTCGGGCAATCGCTCCAGGCGCAAGCGCAGGCGCGTAAGCGGCAAGCGCAGGTCATGCGAGACGCCGGCCAGCGCATGAGCGCGCGTCTCGAGGTAGCGGCGCAAGTCGCGCTGCATGGCGTTGAATGCCTGCGCGGCACGCGCCACCTCCTGGGGACCGGTCTCGGGCAGCGGCGGGCGGTTCAGATCGCGCGCGAGGCCCGAAGCCGCGTCGGCAAGCGAGGCCAGCGGACGCGTCACTTTGCGCAGCGCCCAGCCGGCAACGAAGGCCACGAACAGGCCGAGCACCGCGAGCAGCGCCAGTGCACGAATCGGCCATTCGAGGCTGGGCTGCGGCAGGGCGCGCCGGAACGTGACCACGGCGCCGTCGGCCAGGCGCGCCTGGCCGGTGACGACAAGGAACGGGCCGCGCATCATCCTTCCCTGCCGTTCGAACCGCTCCGGCGGGGCGGTCTCGGTGCCGGGCTCGTCGCGCCGGCGGCTTTCTCCCCGTCTTTCCACGCTGCGGATCGACAACACCTGGACGGGCAGCCGCCTCTCGATTTCCTTGTCGATGCGCGCAACGAAAGCCCTGGTCTCCTCGGATTCGTCCCGTTCGCCCACATGCCAGGGCTCCTCGAGCGAGAGGCGCACCGGTGCCGTGCTCAGCGCGCGCACCAGGCGCTCGCGCTCCGCGGGCTGCGCGTCGTCGAGGATCACGAGGATGCCGGCGATGCGCTGCGCGGCGTATTCGCCCAGCAGGCGCTCGCCGAAGCGCGCCCGGTCCTCGAGCATCAGCCACACGCCCACCGACTGTACGGCGAGCAATCCGCAAAACATTGCCAGCAGGATCCGCCCGAAAAGGGTTTTGGGCAGGTATCTCATGCGACGCGCTCGACCTTGGAGGCCAGCAGGTAGCCTTCGTTGCGCACCGTCTTGATGAGGGCCGGTTCGCGCGCATCGTCGCCAAGGCGCCTGCGCAGACGGCTGATCATCACGTCGATGGTACGGTCGAACGGCCCGGCTTCGCGCCCGGCGAGGCTTTCCATGAGGCGGTCGCGCGACATCACCCGGTTGCCGTTCTCGACAAGCGTCTTCAACAGCCGGAATTCCCCCGTTGACAGCGGCACCACCACGCCGTCCGCATCGACCAGGTGATGCGCGCCGATGTCGAGTGTCCAGCGCGCGAAGCGGAATTCGCGCGCAGGGGCGATCGCAGCGCCGCCGTCGTTCGAGCGGCGCAGGATGCTCTTGATGCGCGCCAGCAGCTCGCGCGGGCTGAAAGGCTTCGGGAGGTAGTCGTCGGCGCCCATTTCGAGGCCAACGATGCGGTCGGTCTCCTCGCCGCGCGCGGTGAGCATGAGGATGGGCATGGCGGAGCGCGCGCGCAGTGCGCGACACAGCGCGAGGCCGTCCTCACCGGGGAGCATGAGGTCGAGGATCACCATGTCGACGGGCGTCTTTGCCATCTCGGCCCACATTTCGGCGCCTTCGCCCGCGACCAGCACCTTGTAGCCGTGCTCGCCGAGGTATTCGCGCACGAGTTGCCGGAGTTGGGCGTCGTCGTCGACGACGAGGAGTGTTTTTCCAGTCATGTGCGAAGGATAACGCGACCCGGGCGGCCAAGGTAATGTGTGACCCGGATTACACAATCGCGCACATGCCGTTTACAAAAAAACGCCGCGGTTGCGAAGATGGTTTACATCGCGGGCGCTGAATGGCGGTTCCGAAACACAACCAGGATGGAGAACACGATGAATTCCCGGATCGCAAAACCTGCACGGGTGCTCGCCGCCAGCGTCGCACTGGCGCTGTCGGCAGGTTGGATCGCCAGCGTTGCGGCGCAAGCCCCTGCCCCGGCTGACCGCGCCGCCATGCACCAGCGGCACGGCATGGAGCACATGCAGATGAAGATGAAGGAGCGCATTGCCAAGATGGCGGCGCGCCTCGAGATCAAGGCGTCCCAGCAGGGCGCCTGGGGCGACTACGTCAAGGCGCGCGAGTCGATGTGGGCGAATCCGCCCCTGCGTCCTGCGAAGGACGCCGACGCGGCCACGATTGCACGCAGCCGCGCCGACTTCGCCGCGGACAGGGCGCGCAAGCTCGCCGTGGTCAGCGACGCGACGGCAAAACTGCAGGCAGTGCTTGTGCCCGAGCAGCGCAAGGTATTCGACGAGATGGCGCGCCGCGGCGGGCATCGCCGGCATCATGGCGATCACGGTGAGCGCGGTGAACGTGGTGGCAGGGGCGAATCCGGCCATCACGGCTGGGGCCAGCAATCGGACCAGCGCGCCCCGCGCTAAGGCCTGACGACTGCAGGCGGCGGGTTCCGCCGCCTGCAGGTATCAATGCTTCATCGGTGGGCCGCCTGCGGCCATCGCTCCAACGGCAAGCTCCGTCTTTACTTCGCCCGCCTTCTCGAAGCGCAGCGTCAATGGCACCTTGTCTCCCGGCTTGAGCGGGGCCTTGAGCTCGATGAGCATGAGGTGGTAGCCGCCGGGCTTGAACTCGACCGACTTTTTCGCGGGCACGTCGACGCCTTTGACCTCGCGCATTCGCATGACGTCTTTCTCCATCGCCATCTCGTGGATTTCCACCCGCGCCGATGCAGGGCTCGACACGCCGACCAGCCGGTCGCCTGCCGCGCCTTTATTTCGAATGACGAGATAGCCGCCGCCGATCGCGGCACCCGGCGGGGTGGCGCGGGCCCATGGTTTTTCGATCTCGAGATCACTCTTGGGTTGGGCGAGCGAGGTGCCGATCGATGCAACAATGGACGCAGTGCCGAGCATTGCGAGAATGATTTTTTTCATGCGCAATTTTATCATCCGCGGCACGCAGCACCGGGGAAGGCCGGCTCCTGCGAGCGTTGTCACTACTGTCCGGTAGCCCGTCCGTTCCGCCCGATCTTAGAATGGGAAACGAACGAGAGCGACTAGCCCCGGGGCGCGTGCGACCACGCCGCCTCTTCCTCAGGGCGTTCCCAATCGGCA
>JANMXB010000324.1:0-6729 GCA_031380765.1 Pseudomonadota bacterium
AAACGCCCGGCAAAGCGCTCCCTGATGTGTACGCTGGCCTTGGACTCCTCGGGCGCAGGCTCGATCCGGCGCTCGCCGGCAACGCTCAGTACGCCCCGCTCGAGATTCACCTCGATGCTCGCCGGTTCGAGGCCCGGGGCGAAGGCGTAAACCTCCACCGAATCCGCCGTGCTGCCCACGTTCAGGGCCGGGAAGCCCCCGCGCGCAAAGCCGCGAATGCTGGGTGAGAACTCCGACGCCTGCTGCATTTGGCGCTGCAAGCGGTCCAACTCCGAGAATACGTCGCGTGGAAAGAACGAAAAATCCATGATGGGTCCTCCTGTCGTGACTGCCCGCCAGTGGAAATAGGCGCCATGGAGCGCTTTTCAAGGGCTTGAAATCAGAACGCGAAGCCCCATTTCCGCAGGTTGCCTTGCCGATGGCGCGGCTCTCAAGAGGCGGTACCGCGCCGGCCGCTTGAAATCGCGCCGCAGTGCCCATACAAGTGCTGCATTGGTCGCCCCGACGGGAATGGGGCGCGCTTTCACGGAGGCAGCCATGGATATGAGTACCACCGCGGACATCCGGACAGACGCCCCGCCGGTCCCAATGTCGCGCTGGAAGGCGGCGGGCATTCATTTGACGCTGAGCACGCTGATCGCGGGATCGCTGGTGGCGCTGATGCTGCTGGTCTGGTACCCGTGGCCGCTATTCGAGGTCGCCGGCGGCAGCGGCCTGATGATGATCCTGGTGGGCGTGGACGTGGTTCTCGGACCGCTGGTCACGCTGGTGATCTTCAAGGCGGGCAAGAAGGGCCTCAAGTTCGACCTTGCGGTGATCGCCTTCCTGCAGCTTGCGGCGCTCGCCTATGGAGTGCACGCGGTCTACGTCGTCAGGCCGGTGTACATGGTCTACAACGTCGACCGGTTCAGCCTCGTAGCGGCGATCGACCTGGATCCGGCGGACATTGCGGCCGCAAAACGCGAAGAATTCAGGCGCCTGCCCGTGGATGGCCCGCGATACATTGCCGCGGTCCAGCCCGAAGATCCGGCCGAGCGGCAGAAAATGCTCGACCTGGCGCTCGCCGGAAAAGACATCCAGCTGTTTCCGAAGCAGTACGTTCCTTACGAGCTGGAGGCGCGGGACGCGCTCGGTCGCGCCCGGGGCGTCGGCATCCTGAAGCAGCGGGACACCTCCGGGGCGGTGGCCAGGTATCTGGCATCGACGGGGCGGAGCGAAGCCTCGGTCAAGTTCCTGCCCTTGCGCGCCCGCACGAGCGACGCGGCCGTACTGCTCGATGCGACGACGGGCGATCCCCTGAAGATCGTCATGGTCGATCCCTGGTGATCGGGACGCCGCCTCGCGCCCGGAAGACTCGGCATCGTCATGCGCCGCTGGTTGGAAAGCCTCACGAACGCCTGGCGTGCATTGCTTATGCGCGGCACCGGGCGCGCCACCTATTTCCGCACCCATGACGCTCGAAAAGACGGCTCGCCGCAGGAATTTTCACATTGGAGCCTGCTGGCGACGGAAACCTGGGAGACTGCCCACACGGTAGTGATTCGCGTCGAAGTACCCGGCATGAGCGAGGGCGACCTGACCACCGAATTTCGCGGCAACACCCTGCGCATTCGCGGGGAAAAGCACTCCGGCCCCGGGCAGCCGAAGAGCCGGTACTACTTCACGAAGCGCGCCTACGGAAAATTCGAACGCCGGATTTCCTTGCCTGCCGGCGTTGATCCCAAAGGCGCCGAGATTGCCTACCGGGACGGGGTATTGACCGCCATTCTGCCCAAAACCGAGATCGTGCCGCCGCACCAGGAATCTTAGCTTTTTGCAAGAACAAGCGCTGACTGACGCGAAGGTGATGGTGATTCCGGGCCCGCGCCAGCGGCTAAGATGATCGGGCCTATGCGCCCCACCCTCCTTGGCTTTTTGCTCCTCGTTGCCGGCCTTGCGCCGGTGATGCTCTCCGATTTCCAGCTCTTCAAGCTCACGAACATCGTGGTCTGCGCGATCGCGCTGCTCGGCATCAACATCGTGACCGGCCACAACGGCCAGGTGTCGCTGGGCCACGGCGCGTTCTACACGCTGGGCGCCTACACCGCGGCGATCCTCATGGTGTTCTTCGCGGTCCCCCATTGGGCCACGCTGCCGGTCGCGGGACTCGTCTGCCTGGCCGCGGGCGTGCTGTTCGCGCTGTCGGTGGCGCGCCTGGAGAGCGTGCACCTCGCGATGGCCACCTTCGCCCTGGCCGGCGTGACGCCCGTACTGGCGAACTACAAGGGGGTCGCGCAGTGGACGGGCGGCAGCCAGGGCCTAGGTCTCGACCGGCCGGAGGTGCCGTTCGGGTTGCCGCTCAGCTACGACCAATGGATTTTCCTGCTGGCGTTGTTCGTGCTGGTGCTGTCTTTCGTCACCGCGTCGAACCTGCTCGGCGGCCGGATCGGCCGCGCGATCGTCGCGGTCCGCGATCATCCCATCGCCGCGCAATCCATGGGGGTCGACACCACGTTCTACAAGGCGCTGACCTTCGGCATCAGCACGATGTACACCGGCGTCGCGGGCGCGCTGTCGGCGATGGCGCTGCTTTACGCGGCGCCCGCCGGCATCTTCGTCTCGCTCGGGTTCCTGATCGGCAGCGCGGTCGGCGGGATCGCCACGCTGAGCGGCGCCATCTACGGCGCGATCTTCCTGCAGGTCATCCTGCTGGTCGCGGGAACCGTGGCGCAGTCGGTCAACACGCCCGCGGTGCTGGCGGTCTACGGCATCGTCGTCATCGCGTTCCTGTACCTGATGCCGGCGGGCGTGGCGGGGTTTGTGGAACGGGTGGGGGCGCGAATTCGGGCGAGGACCAGGGGGAAGGAGCCTCGCGTGTCCGCCCGCTCCGCGAAAGCAGCGGACGCGGGCGGCAATCCCGGCTCCGACTAATAGCGCGGGGTTAACGTGTAATCAAACGGAGTCACTTCCCACGACGGATACACCAGCCGCGCGGTGTCGGGGTACAGCGTGGTCTCAGGATAGACATACGTGCGCTGGGTGCCTATTACGGCCACAGGCTCGGACCGCTGGCGCCAGTTTCCGTTGTAGTCCCGATACTCGGTGACGGCGTAGCCGGGGTAGACGGGGTAGACGGTCTGGCTCGGATACACAGTCCAGTTCGACTCGCTTGGGGTCGTTCCCGTCGAGGCGCCGTAATACTCCACGCCATAAACGACGGACTGAGCCTGGGTCGCGCCACACCAGGCCGCTGCGCTGAGGGCTGCAGCAATCAAGAGCTTGGAATGCTTCATCTTTGCGATCTCCTTCGATTGAATAAGGAGGCCGCCTTGCGACAGAAGGAGCCTCCGACAACTCCAGTCTAAGGATGGGACAAGCCGCCGGCTGTCGGAAAATTCCCCGGCGTCGGGTAGGCGATCACCCTGCGGAAATGTCGCCGCGCAATTACTTCGCGGCGGCGGGGAACGCCGGCAATTTGCCGATGTCGCGCAAGTCGTGCTGGATGATGACGGTGGCTTTGAGGTTCGCCGCGATCTTCTTCACGCGCTCGAGCGACGCCAGGGTGGCGGCGCGATCGACGTTGAAACCCGGCACGCCGGCCGCCTCGTAGTTCTCGTGGAAGTGGGCCAGGTCGCCGATGAGCAGCACCGGGCCCTTCTCCTTCAGGTTTACGAGGAGGCTGTGGTGGCCGGGGGTATGCCCGGGCGTGTTCAGCATGATGACCGTCCCGTCGCCGAACACGTCCTTGTCCAGCGGCACGGGCTCGGCCTTGCCGCCGCCACTGATCCAGTGCGTAAACGCCGCTGCGTTCACGCCCTCCGCCGGCTTCGGGGCGTTAATGGCATCCCAGTCGCCCTTGCCTATGAGCAGCGTCGCCTTGGGCAGGGAGGGCAGCTGGCTGGTGTGGTCGGCGTGATAGTGGCTGATGCCCACGTACTTGACCTGGTCCGGAGTGAGCTTGAGCGTCGCGAGCTGGTCGGCCAGGCTGACCTTCGGCGCCTGGGGGTTCTGGCCCGGCGCGAAACCGGTGTCCCACACCATGGCATCGTCACCGTGCCTGATTACGTAGCAGCTGAACGTGAACGGCCGCTTCTGGCCCGGGTAGGCGAAGGTGTCGGAAAACCGCGCGATATCCCTCGGCGACGGGTCGCTGCCGCAATCGAGGCGCGTGAGCGTGATTTCAGGCGTCGTCTGCGCCGCCGCCGGCAGTGCGAAAAAAGCGCCCGAGCACAAGCCGATCGCGAGCAGGCCAGGAAATTTATGCATGGTGTCCCCCCAAAGAATCAAGGGGCGGATGGTGCCCCATGGCGGGGTGCGCGGTCAATTGACCGCGTGCGCGCTTCAACCAAAAAAAAGCCCGGCGCGATGGCCGGGCTTTTTTGGTGCCTGCCTGGACTATGGCTTGTCTGCGTCCTTGGCCGATTCCTTCGCGTCGCCAAAGCCTTTTTGCACCTTGCCCGAGATCTGCTTGCCGATGCCCTTCACCTGCTGTGCGGCGCTTCCGGTGACCTTGCCGACCTTTTCCTGCACCTTGCCGGCGATGTCCTTTGCTTCGCCTTTGACTTGAGCCTTGTTCATGTTCGCGGCTCCGTTTGTCTGGTTACAGGATCCGGGCCATCAACGCCCCGGCCACCAATGCCATGCCCACAGCCTTCAGCGGATTTGCATCCACATACTTCACCACTTTCTCGATCAGCTCTTTCTCGCTGTTCATCGCCTGATCGGTCTTCTCGTTGAGCCAGTCCGCGGTCTTGATGGCCGCGTCGTGCGCCGCGGTTGCCGCCTTGTCCACGGCCGGCCTGGCCTTGGCTGCTGCGGCATCGATTGCCGAATGCGCTGACAGGGTTGCCGACCTGATCGTCGGGTTTGTCGTACTGGCCGACTCCCTGAACTCGTTTCCGAATGCATCTTTCATGTCCTGCTCCTTTCATACAGTTTGCGTATACGGATGATGGGGACGGGAGGTTGGGCTTCCCATCGGAGAAACAGTCCGGTGAGCGTAGGAAGGCTCCTACATGCGGACAATCGGGGACAATCGGGGACAGACCACGATTTCACTTCTGAAGTCTGGCAAAGAAACGTGGTCTGTCCCCAATATTCCCCCGGGAGTCAGGGAACCTTAGGCTTGCGAACCGGGCCAGTCAAACGCCGGGCACCTGCCAACGGCCCTAAGCCCCGCACTCCGTGCGCGTGCGCAGCACCTCCAGCACCTCGCTCTCTTCGACGGGCTTCACCAGGTGCATGTCGAAACCGGCTTCCTGCGAGCGCTGCTGGTCCTCGGCGCTGCCCCAGCCGGTGACGGCGACGATGAAGGGCCGCGGCTTCGCCTCCGATTCCCGCATGCGCTGCGCGACTTCGAGGCCGTTCATGCCGGGCATGCCGATATCGAGCAGCACGACCTCGGGATGAAAAGACTCGAGCGCCGTGAGCGCCTGCAGGCCCCCGTTCGCCACGCGCGCCTGGTGCCCATGCCTGCGCAGGAGGCTTGCGAGCATGGCGGCGGCGTCCACGTTGTCGTCGACGACGAGCACGCGGCACGCTGGCTCTGCAGGTGCGGCCGCGGGCTTTTGTGCCGTGGGATGCGATCCAACGCCGGGCGCATCGGGAACGACCTCGAGCAGAGGCAGGCACAGCGTGAATTCCGCGCCCTTGCCCGCGCCTTCGCTGTGCGCTTCGAGCGTCCCGTGGTGCAGCTCGGCGATCGAGCGCGCAAGGGCCAGGCCCACGCCCAGGCCCGCGGTCGGGCGGTGCTGCGGGGCCTTGCCCAGCACGAACATGCCGAAGATCGCCTTGAGCATGCCCGCATCGATGCCGCGGCCGGTGTCCTTCACCGACACGCAGGCGCGCCGGTTGCCGTCGCCGGCCGGCGTCTCCGCCCACCACGCCCTGACCGAGATGAGTCCGCCCCGCTCGGTATAGCGCGCCGCATTGTTGAGGATGTTGGTGAGCGCCTGGTTCAGGCGCAGCTCGTCGCCGTCGACCTGCAGCGGGTGCTCCGGCAGATCGACCGTCAGCGTGTGGCCGCCTGCCTCGATCGCCGGCCGCGCGGTCTCGATGGCGCGGTTCACCAAGGCGGCAAAATCGGCGGGCTTCCTCTCGATGCTCATGGTGCCGCGCGTGATGCGGCTGATGTCGAGCAGGTCGTCCACGATGCGCGCGAGCTGGCCGCTCTGGCGCTCGATGATCTGGCGCGCCTTTTCCTGGGCCGGGTCGCCGGGAGCGGCGACCTTCTGCAGCTGGACGGCGTTGCGGATCGGGGCCAGAGGATTCCTCAGCTCGTGGGCGAGGATGGCGATGAAGCTGCTCACGTTGGCCGCCGACGTCTCGAGCGACGCCGCGTGCTGCTGCCGGGTTATGTCCTGGGTCACCTTGGCGAAGCCGCGCAGGGTGCCGTCAGGGTCGCGCAGCGCCGTGACGACGACGAGTGCCCAGAAGCGCGAGCCGTCTTTCCTCACCCGCCAGCCCTCGTCCTCGGCGCGCCCGGTCTCCTTCGCCACGGCCAGCTCGCTCGCGGGCTTGCCGGCCGCAACGTCCTCGGCCGAGTAGAAGCGCGAGAAATGCTGGCCGATGATCTCGCCGGCGCTGTAGCCCTTGATGCGGCGGGCGCCGATGTTCCAGCTTGTCACGACACCCTCGGGGTCGAGCATGTAGATCGCGTAGTCCTGCACGCCGTCCACCAGCAGCCGGAAGCGCTCTTCGCTCCGGCGCAGGGTTTCCTCGGCCCGCCTGCGCTCGCTCAGGTCGCGCGTG
>JANMXB010000325.1:0-4049 GCA_031380765.1 Pseudomonadota bacterium
CCCGCAAGTCATGCGCACAACGCGGATCCCGCAAGTCATGCGCACAAGGCGGCTGCGGTGGAATCGACGATACACGCGGGATGCAAACATCACCATGCGCTCACCGCGCCGCATGCCACGCCTGCGCACGTTGATGCCGCGCCTTCTGCGGCTGTCTACACCTGTCCCATGCACCCGGAGGTTGTGCGCAATGCGCCCGGCGATTGCCCGATCTGCGGCATGGCGCTCGTGCCTGTCGCGGGAACCGGCGAGGCAGACGATTCCGAATTGCGCGACCTCCAACGGCGGCTGTGGATCGGAACGGCACTGTCGCTCCCGCTGCTTGTGCTCGCAATGTCGCCGATGATCGGCATCCACGACCTGTTCGGGCTGCAACCACGTCTGCGCGGCTGGATCGAGTTTGGGTTGGGATCGCCGGTCGTGTTGTGGGTCGGGTGGCCGATCCTGCGCAAGTTCTGGCTGTCGCTCGCACACCGCGCTCTCAACATGTACACCTTGATCGGACTGGGAGTGGGGCTCGCGTACCTGTTCAGCCTTGCAGCGGTGCTTGCGCCCGGATGGTTTCCGCAGGAGTTCCGGGCGCACGACGGCGCGGTAGGAACCTATTTCGAAGCCGCGGCCGTCATCGTGACGCTGGTGATCCTTGGCGATTTCCTGCAGTTGCGCGCCATGGGGCAGACCAGCCAGGCGATCCGGCAGCTGCTCAAGCTGGCGCCGAACCTCGCCTGGCGGCTGCGCGACGACGGCAGCGAGGAGCAGGTCCCGCTGGATACGGTTGCCGTCGGAGACCGCCTGCGCGTGAAGCCGGGCGAGAAAGTCCCCGTGGACGGCATCGTGCTGGAGGGCGGCAGCCGAGTCGACGAATCCATGATGACCGGCGAGCCCGTCCCCGTGGCCAAGGGTGCGGGCGACAAGGTCTTCGGGGCAACTGTGAACGGCAACGGATCTTTGGCGATCCGGGCGGAGCGCGTCGGCGCGGATACGCTGCTTTCGCGCATCGTTCACATGGTAGGTGAAGCACAGCGTACGCGTGCGCCGATCCAGCGGTTGGCCGACGTCATTGCAGCTTATTTTGTCCAGGCCGTTGTCGCCATCGCGATCGTGACCGCGCTTGCCTGGTGGTTTCTCGGGCCCGAGCCCAGGCTGGCCTACGCGTTGGTCAACGCGATTGCGGTGCTGATCATCGCCTGTCCTTGCGCGGTCGGCCTTGCCACGCCGATCTCGATGACAGTCGCAATGGGCCAGGGCGCGCGCGCCGGAATCCTGTTCCGCAATGCCGAAGCGATCGAGCGCATGCGCGACATCGACACGGTAGTCGTGGACAAAACCGGTACTTTGACACTCGGCCATCCCGCGATGACCGATTTCGTCGCCGAAGGGGTGCCCGAGGACGAAGCGCTCGCGCTGGTGGCGAGCGTGGAGCAGCTTTCGGAGCACCCGATCGGCCTCTCGATCGTCGAGGGCGCCAAGGCTCGCAGGCTGGCTGTGCCGACTGCTACGAAGTTCGAAGCGATCAACGGCCTCGGAGTACAAGCCGAGGTCGGCGGCAAAACGGTGCTGGTGGGAAGCAGCGGATTCCTGAAGCAGCGCGGCATCGATCCGCAGCGCATGGACGCCCGTGCGGAGGCCTGGCGGAAAGAGGCGAAAACGGTTGTCTACTTTGCAATCGACGGCAGTGCCGCAGGTTTAGCTGCCGTCGCCGATCCGATAAAGGAGAGCACGGCCGAAGCCATCGCGACGCTCAAGGAGTCGGGCATTCGCGTGGTGATGCTCACAGGCGATTCCCGCAGTACCGCACAGGCCGTTGCGCGCGCGCTCGGAATTGACGAGGCGCTTGCCGAAGTCCTTCCCGAAGACAAGGCCGGCCACGTGAAGCGCCTGCAGGCGGAGGGCCGCAAAGTCGCGATGGCGGGCGATGGCATCAACGACGCGCCCGCGCTCGCACAGGCCGATGTCGGCATTGCGATGGGCACCGGGACCGATGTGGCAATGGAAAGCGCGGGCGTGACATTGGTGAAAGGGGACTTGCGAGGGATCGCGCGCGCCGCGGTGCTGTCGCGCGCCACCATGCGCAACATCCGCCAGAACCTCGCCTTTGCGTTCGGCTACAACGCCCTCGGCATTCCAATCGCCGCCGGCGTGCTGTACCCGCACTTTGGATTGCTGTTGTCGCCCATGCTGGCCGGCGCGGCGATGGCGATGAGCTCGGTCTCGGTGGTGACCAACGCATTGCGGCTCAACCGGGTGAAGCTATGACTTCAAGGACCCTGCTTCTCGCAACCGTCGCTGCGCTCGGCGGCTGCGCCACGTTCTCGCAGGACGGCGGATTCGACGCGGTTCAGTCGTCCGTCACGGAGCGCCTGGGCAAGGAAGTGAAATGGGTGCGATCGGATGCCGACGCCGAACAGGTCCAGGCAACGGTCAAGCGATTGATCGCCACTGCCTTGACCGCCGACGATGCCGTGCAGATCGCCTTGCTCAACAATCGGGGACTGCAGGCGACCTATGCAGAGCTCGGCATTTCAGAGGCGGATCTTGTGCAGGCCGGACGCCTGAGCAACCCCAGGTTCGCCTACCTGAACGTCCACAGCTCCCCCGAAATCAAAATCGAGCGGGCGCTCACGTTCGACTTCATGCAGATCCTGACGAAACCGCTGGCCCAGCGGCTCGAGCGCAGGCGGTTCGAGGCGACGCAGCTGCGGGTCGCCGCCGAAGCGCTGCAGGTTGCCGTACAGACGCGCAAAGCCTATTTCAACGCCGTTTCTGCCGCTCAGACCGCCAGCTACATGGTCGACGTCAAGGAGTCGGCCGAAGCCGGCGCCGAGCTCGCCCGCCGCATGGCGCGCGCGGGCAACTGGAGCAAGCTCAACCAGGCGCGCGAGCAGGCCTTCTACGCCGAGTCGACCGCGCAGCTCGCCCGCGCAAGGCAAAACGCGAATTCGCAGCGCGAGCAGCTTCTAAGGCTCATGGGGCTGTGGGGTGAAGACACGAATGTGCGGCTGGCCGAACGGCTGCCGGACCTGCCCAAACTTCCGAATGAGCTCACAGACGTCGAATCGGCTGCCCTCAGGCAGCGCCTGGATATCCATGCCCTGCGGCGCGACGTGGAGGGCCTGGCCGAATCGCTTGGCCTTACGAAAACGACGCGCTTCATCAACGTGCTCGAACTCGGCCCCGCCGAGGTGCGCGAAACCGGCTCGCCCGTGAAGCGCGGTTACGAGCTTTCGGTCGAGCTGCCGATCTTCGATTGGGGCGGCGCGCGCGTTGCGAAGGCGGAGTCGGTCTACATGCAGGCCATCAACCGGGCTGCGGCAATCGCCATCAATGCGCGCTCGGAAGTCCGCGAATCGTATGCGACCTACCGTACGTCGTTCGATCTCGCCCGCCACTACCGAGATGAAATCGTGCCGCTGCGCAAGCAGATATCGGAGGAAAACCTGCTGCGCTACAACGGCATGCTGCTGAGCGTGTTCGAGCTGCTTGCCGACGCGCGCGACCAGGTCGCGAGCATCAATGCCTATATCGAAGCGCTGCGCGACTACTGGCTCGCCGACGCCGACCTGCAGATGGCGCTCAACGGTACTTCGGTCGCGAATGCGCCGATGCGCTCGGGCGCGCCGCAGATGACGACCCGCGGCTCGTCCGGCGCGCATTGATCGAATCCAAGGAACCGACATGGTCAGCCGCAGAAATTTCATCCAGGGCGCAAGCGTCGCGGCGCTGGGCGCTGGGCTCGTCAGCAGGGTTGGCGCCGCCTCGCTGCCGGAGACTCACGTGCAGACAAAAGCCGCCACCCAGCCGCCCCTCGCCGCGTCCGAAGGCCGTCCGTACAACCCGGTCGTGACCCTTAATGGCTGGACGCTGCCGTGGCGCATGAAGGACGGATGGAAGGAGTTCCACCTCGTCGCCGAGCCGGTGGTGCGCGAGCTCGCGCCCGGCATGAAAGCCCACCTGTGGGGATACAACGGCCAGAGCCCCGGCCCGACGATCGAAGTCGTCGAGGGCGACAGGGTGCGCATCTTCGTGACCAACAAGCTGCCCGAGCACAC
>JANMXB010000326.1:0-1587 GCA_031380765.1 Pseudomonadota bacterium
TGCGCCACAGGCGGCGCGGTTCAATGTTGAAATCGGCACGCCCGAGCGTGCGTTTGATGCAGATTTCCCACAGGCTCGCGGAACTGAACATGAGTTGATTGTCGGCTGCCAGCAACAGGCCGCGCGCCTTGGCAGAAAGCCGTTCCGGTGCACTGGCCGCCCACAGCAGCAAGTGGGTGTCCAGCAGCAGATTCAAGCCGCGTGTCCCGCAAACATGCCGGCAATCTCATCGCCGCCCATCTGATCGAAATCGTCCGGTACGGCAATTTCGCCCGTCATGAAGCCCAGACGGCGGGCCGTGCCCGTTTCCGTACGGCCCAGCGGAATCACTTTGACCATCGGTTTGCCCGCCTTGGCGATAATGAACGCTTCACCCCGGGCCGCCTGCTCGACCAGACGGGAGAGTTGCGTCTTCGCCTCGTGAATGTTGACGGTGATCATGGCGGCCCTTGCTTGAACTAATAGCACTTAGTTTACTGTAAAGCGATCGGAAATTCAATCTCCGGGCGCCTCAGGCAGGGCGCATAATGTTGCCCTTTCGCGGTCTTCAGGCATCGCAGTGACCTACGCAGTAAAAGAAATCTTCTACACGTTGCAGGGCGAGGGCGCCAACACCGGGCGCCCCGCCGTCTTCTGCCGCTTCGCCGGCTGCAACCTGTGGTCGGGCCGCGAGCAGGACCGCGCGACTGCTGTGTGCCGGTTCTGCGACACCGAATTCGTGGGAACCGATGGCGACGGCGGCGGCAAGTTCGATACACCCCAATCGCTCGCGGCAGCCGTTGCGGCCAAATGGCCGCGCGATTCGAAGGTAAAAAAATTCGTTGTGTGCACCGGCGGCGAGCCTTTGCTGCAGCTCGATGAGCCGCTGGTGGAGGCGTTACGCGCCGAGGGCTTTGCGATCGCGATCGAGACAAATGGCACGCTGGAGCCGCCGGCGGGCGACCTTTGGCTGACCGTCAGCCCCAAGGCCGGCGCGCCATTCAACCTCAAGCGCGGCAGCGAGCTGAAACTGGTCTATCCCCAGCCGGGCGCCGAGCCGGAGAAATTCGCGCACCTCGCTTTCGGCCACTTTTACCTGCAGCCGATGGACAGCCCTGAGCGCGCGAAAAACACGGCGCTTGCCACCGAGTACTGCCTCGCGCACCCGCAGTGGCGGCTGTCGCTGCAAACCCACAAGATCATCGGTATCCGCTGACGGCGGGCCGGCCCATGGAGATCTTCAAGGCATTCACGCTCGAATCGGCGCACCGCCTGCCCAACGTGCCCGCGGGACACAAGTGCGCGCGCATCCACGGGCATTCCTTCCGCGTCGAAATCCATGTCTCCGGCGATGTCGACCCGCACGTCGGATGGGTGCAGGACTTCGCCGACATCAAGGCTGCATTCCAGCCGCTTTTCGAGCAGCTCGACCACAACTACCTCAATGAAGTCGCGGGGCTGGAAAATCCCACCAGCGAGAACCTCGCGAAGTGGGTGTGGGACCGGCTGAAGCCGGAGCTGCCGCTGCTGTCGAAAATCGTGGTGCTCGATACGTGCACCAGCGGCTCGATCTACACCGGCGGATGAGCCGCCTGCGCGGCGGTTACC
>JANMXB010000337.1:0-5085 GCA_031380765.1 Pseudomonadota bacterium
TGGGGTCACCGCCCGCAATCACCAGCAGGGTCCCCGCCGCGGCGTCGCGCGGCGTGCGTCCCACGGGGGCGTCGAGCATGCGAAAACCGGACGCATTCAATTCCTTCGCGATCGCCAGGCTGGCCGAAGCCGCGATCGTGCTCATCTCCAGAACCAGCGCACCCTTGCGCAACGTCTTGCACGCGCCGGTCGCGCCGAGGAGGACTTCGCGCACGTGCGACGAATCCGGCAGCATCGTGACAACTACATCGGCGTCACGCGCCGCGTCTTCAGGCGATTGCGCAATCCGGCAACTCAGCTCCCGGAAGGGGCCGACTGCACTCTCGGCCACGTCGAAGACCGCGAGCCCGTGGCCGCCCCGGATGAGGTTGCGCGCCATCGGTCCGCCCATGGTGCCGAGCCCGAGAAATGCGATTTTCATCGCTCGATCCCGAACCCGCCGTAGGCGAACCAGCCCGCCCCCGCGAGGACGCCGCCATCGCACGGGACCAGCGCGCCGGTGATGCCGCTGGCCGCGGGTGACAGCAGAAAGTGGATCACCTCCGCGATCTCGGCCGGCGCCATCAGACGGTGCATCGGCGTGGCGTTCAGGATCGGGGTGAAATCGCGCTCACCCTTGCGCTCCTTCGGTTTCAGGAACGGGGTGTCGGTCCATCCGGGCGCCACGGCGTTGACGCGCACGCCCTTCGATGCCCAGTGCACGCCGAGAATCTGGGTCAGGCTCGCAACCGCAGCCTTGGCCGGCCCGTAGGCCAGTACGGGGCCGGGATTGACCCCCACTACCGAGGAGATGTTGACGATGCCGCCGCCGTTGCCGTGCCGCGCGATGCTCGAGCCGATCACCCGGCAACTGGCGTAGGTGCCGGTCAAGTGGGATTCGACGATGCGGCGGAATTCCGCGACCGGCCAATCCTCGATCGCCCGCGGGACCTGCGCAATGCCGGCGCAGCAGATCAGCGCATTGACTTCGCCCAGGCGCGATTCGACCAATGTCAGCGCGGCCTGGAGGGCATCCTCGTCCAGCACGTCGCCGGCTGCGCTGCAGGCTGCCTCGCCGAGTTCGTTAGCCAGGGCGCGTGCTGCCTCCACGTTCAGGTCCAGGATGCCTGCGCGTCCGCCACCCGCAACGATGCGGCGGACCGTGGCGGCGCCGATTCCGCTGGCACCGCCGGTGACGATCGCAGTGATCATGGCGCGGCCGGCCTACTTGATGCCCAGGCTCGCCACGGCCTCCAGATACAGCGAAGTATCGAGATACTTCTCCGCCATGATCGGATCCTTGAACGCGCCGACCTCGACGTTGAACAGGGTCACCGAGTTGAGCCACTTGGCCACGCTGCCGTCCCGATACAGCTTCGCCCAGGTGGCGGCGCTGTGCCAGGTGGTGGCGCGGTGCATTTCCTCCATGTCGCCCCAGGTGAGTTCGGGGTAGTTCTTCTGATGCAGCAGTTTCAGCGCCTCCTGCGGCTTGTTGACCA
Source organism: Pseudomonadota bacterium (assembly GCA_031380765.1). GTDB lineage: Bacteria > Pseudomonadota > Gammaproteobacteria > Burkholderiales > SG8-39 > SZAS-79. Next base: position 1,479 of record JANMXB010000337.1, read on the forward strand.
TGAAGTCGTTGGCCGGGACCCAGGCGCGGACGAGTCTCTTCAGCACGTCTTTCTGGGTGTCGTAGAAGTCATTGCGCGCGGCCCAGCCGTCGACGATGGTTCCCGCGGGGTAGGCGGCGGCATCGACCAGCAGCTTTGCCTTGGGCGCCTTGGCCTTGATCTGCACATTGAACGGCACCCAGGTCGACACGGCCGGGACGGCGCCGGCGATGAACCCGGTGACCGCATCGGACATCCGCTGGTTGAGGATCTCGATGTCTTTGGTGGAGTCCAGGCCCGCCGATTTCATCGCCTGGTGAAGCAGATTGTGCGCGGTGGTGCCGCGCGTCAGCGCGATTCTTTTGCCCTTGAGGTCCTTGACGCTGTTGATGCCCGAGTCCGGATTGACCCAGATCTGCCCGGTCGCATGCTCGAGGTCGTTGATGAGGAAAACCTTGCCTTGTCCGCGGGCGGGAAAATTCGACAGCACCCCTCCCGTGGTCAGCACGTCGAGGCTGCCTCCCACCAGCGCCTGGAAGAGTTCCACGCCGGTCGTAAACGCGCGCGCCTCGATGTCGAGCCCTTCCTTCTCGAAGGTGCCCATGTGGATGGCGAGCTGCAGCTGGGCGTCGACCGACAGAACTTTCAGGTAACCGACGCGAACCTTGGCGCGCTGCTGTGCGAACGCGGATGGCGACCCGGCGGCGAGCGCAAGGGCGCCTGCGCTGAGCGAGCCGAGAAAACGGCGGCGGGGAAAATGCGCTGAAGACATGATGATTCCTCCTCTTTGGTGGGTCAGGCTGTAGGTCGGTCTTAACTCGCGCTTGCGCCGCTCAGGCGCTGTTGGTTTTCGTACTCGCGCATGACGCTCTCGTGTACCTGGTACTGGAGCTCCGCGAACTCCGGACTGCGATGCAGCTCTTCCCGCCGCGGATAGGGGAACGGAACCTCGATGATGGTCTTGATGCGCGCCGGACGCGCGGTGATGACCACTACGCGGTTGGACAGATAAAGCGCCTCGTCCACCGAGTGGGTGATCAGGGCCACGGTCTTGCCTTCGCGTTCGAGGGCCTGGAGAAGGAGGTCCTGCATCACGCTGCGGGTCTGGGCATCCAGCGCGCCGAAGGGCTCGTCCATCAGCAGGAACTCCGACTTGACCGCATACGCACGCGCAAGGGCCACGCGCTGGCGCATGCCGCCGGACAGGGTTTTCGGCCACGCGTTCTCGAAACCGCGCAGCCCCATGAGGTCGATGTAGTGCTGCGCCACGCGCTCGCGCTCCTCGGGTGCGGCGTGGTTGGCCTTGAGGGTGAGGCCGAAGCTGATGTTGTCCTTGACCCGCAGCCAGGGGAACACGCCGTAGTCCTGGAAGATCACGCCGCGCTCGGCGCCCGGCCCGCTGATCGGCTTGCCGTCGAGCGCGATGGCTCCGGAACTCGGCAGCTGGAAGCCCGCGATCATGTTGAGGAGGGTGGTCTTGCCGCAGCCCGAAGGTCCGATGAACGAAATGAACTCCCCGTCGTTGATGGCGAGCGAGACATCGTCCACGACGAGCAGCCGGCCGCTTTCGGTGTCGAACTCCTTTTTGACGTTCTCGAGAACGATTCTTGGTTTCGCGCTCATCCGTGCAGCCTGTCCTGCCACACCAGCACGTTCGTGGTGACGGCGCGCAGCAGCCGGTCCATGCCCAGGGCGATGATGCCGATGCAGATGATGCCCATGTAGATGACGTCGATCTGGAAATAGTTGGAGGCGTTCTGGATGACCGCGCCCAGGCCGCGTTGCGCGGCGATGAGCTCGGAGGCCACCAGCGTGGCCCAGCACACGCCGAGCGCGACCCGCAGTGCCGTGAGGACGTGCGGAATCGCGAGGGGGATAATCACGCGCCTGAAAATTTCCGCGTCGGTCGCGCCGAGCGTGCGTGCGACGCGAATGAACAGGGGGTTGGTCTGCACGATGCCCTCGTACATCACGATTACCCCGGAGAAGAACGCAGCCCAGAACAGCATCACGATCTTGGCCAGTTCGTCGATGCCGAAATACACGATCACCAGCGGAATCAGCGCGATCGGCGGCAGGGCGCGGAAAAAATTGATCAGCGGGTCGATGAGCGTGCGCGCCGGACGGTACCAGCCGAGCACGAATCCGACCGGAACTGCGACAGCGATGCCGCAGACAAGTCCGACACCGACGCGCATGAACGACATCGCCATGTCCAGCCAGAGCCGTTTGCCGGTCATGTGCTCCCAGAACTGCACCAGCACCTGCCAGGGCGTGGGCACGAGCGCCGAACTCACCAGCCCGGTCGCGGGGATGAGGTACCAGAGGCCGATCACCACCGCCCACGGCAACGTACGCGCAAACATGCGAGTCATGCTCGTGCATTGCGAATTGCGCTGGCGCGGCCGGCGGACGGATTCGATCCGCCGAGCGTCATATCCGCGGCGATCGCATCGGCGCAGGCGCGCAGCTCGGGCAGAAATGCGCGCGCCTGCGTGAGCGGCAGCACGGCGACCGGAGCCATCAGGGCAAGGCCGGCGACGACCTCGTCCGCGGCGTCGCGCACGGGCACGGCCAGGCAGTTGACGCCCTGGATCAGCTCCTCGCGGTCCTCCGAATACTTGCGGTTGCGGATGCGCGCGAATTCCTGCTTGAGCTCCCGTGCAGTGGTGATGGAGTTCGGGGTGCTGGCCCGAAACGGCGCGGTGCGCAGGAATCGCTCGCGAACTTCGTCTTTGGCGTACGCAAGCAGCAGCTTGCCGCTGGCGGTGCATTGAACGGGAATTTGCAGGTCGAGGTTGATGTCGACGCGGATCGCGGAGGTGGATTCCACCCAGGCGACGGTCAGCAATTCGGCGCCGCGCATGACGACAAAATTCACGCGCGCCCCGACACGCCTCGCCAATGCGTCCATCAGGAAGCGGCGCCCGACGCTTGCCCCGCCGTTGCGCAGGCCCGAAAGCGCAATGGCCTCGAACTTCGGACCGATCGAGTAACGCAGCGTGATCGGGTCCTTGCGCATGTACCCGGCGCGCTCGAGCATCGAGGCCAACCGGTAACTCGTGGGCTTGGGCAGGCGCACCGCGCGGCTCAGGTCGGCCAGCATCACCGGCTCGTAGCACCGCGCCACGTGGGCGAGGAGCCTGAGCGCCTTCAGCACGGGCGATTTGTCGGCTTCCGGGGGGCTTATGCTCGTTTCATTCATTGGAACGCTTTGTGCCGGTCAATGAATCGTGCCCGGACTCTAGGTGCGACGCCGGTCCGCTGTCAAGCCCCGCCCGGTCCGCGTTTCGGTGCGACAATCGCTGCGCTGAAACTTGCGCGAAGCAAAGCACCTTGAGCCCTCCGGTTTTTGACTACATCATCGTCGGCGCCGGTTCGGCGGGGTGCCTCCTCGCCAACCGGTTGTCGGCGGCCGGGCATCAGGTGCTCCTGCTCGAAGCCGGCGGGTCGGACCGCAATTTCTGGATTCACCTGCCGGTCGGCTATTTCAGGACCATGGTCGATCCGCGCTTCACGCGCAATTTCGATACCGAGCCCTCTGAAGGCTCGGGCGGGCGCAACGTGGTCTGGCCGCGCGGGCGCGTGCTCGGGGGTTCCTCCTCGGTCAACGGGCTTATCTATATCC
>JANMXB010000726.1:0-1689 GCA_031380765.1 Pseudomonadota bacterium
CTCGACTCGGATGCGCTGGCGCTGGCCGTGAAGCTCGGGCTTTCGGCGCTGCTCATCCTGCCGCAATCGGTGCTGCTCGGCATGACCTTCCCACTCATGAGCAGCGGCCTCGTGCGCTCGCACCCCTCTACGTCAGGCGAATCGGTGGCGATGCTCTACTTCACCAACAGCCTTGGGGCCGCGGTAGGCGTGCTGGTAAGCGGTTTCGTGCTGATCGAATGGGCCGGCCTGCCCGGCACCCTGCGGTTCGCCGGCCTGATCAACCTCGTTCTCGCGGCCATCGTCTGGTTTCTGGCGCGTCCGATGCACCCAAGCGCGCTGCAGGAGCGTCCCGCCGAGGACAGCGGTGCCGCAATGATCCTGCTTGGCGTCGCTTTCTTTACCGGCCTGGCTTCGCTCATCTACGAAATCGCCTGGATTCGCATGCTCGCGCTGGTATTGGGAGCGTCAACGCACTCGTTCGAGTTGATGCTCTCGACGTTCATCCTCGGTCTGGCGCTCGGCGGCCTCGCCGTGCGCCGCCTTGTGGACCGGGCGGGCACTATGCGGCTGCTGGGCTGGGTGCAAGTCGTCATGGGACTTCTGGCGCTCTGCACGCTGCTGGTCTACGACCGCACATTCGACCTGATGGCTTTTCTCATGCAAGGGCTGGCGCGCACCGACGCCGGTTATTTCTTCTTCAACCTGACCGGTCAGGCGATCGCCGCGCTGGTGATGCTGCCGGCGGCGATCTGCGCTGGCATGACGTTGCCGCTGATCACCGGCGCGCTCATGCGCAACGGCGCCGGGGAAGCCGCGATCGGCAGGGTGTACGCCGCGAATACGCTGGGCGCGATTGCCGGCGTGCTGGCTTGCGTCCATCTCGGACTGCCGCTCCTGGGCCTCAAGGGATCGCTCATCGCCGGCAGTCTTGTCGACGCGGCCCTGGGACTGGCACTTCTCTGGAAATTCCTGCCGGCGCGCCGCCAGTTCGCCGGAGCCGCTGCCGCGTGCGCGCTGCTCTTCGTGCCGGTGTCCCTCTGGTTTCACCTCGACGTCCACAAGATGACCTCGGGCGTGTTCCGCCACGGCGAGCTCGAAAGCTCGAGGTCCGCGCGGATCCTCTATCAGAAGGACGGCAAGACTTCGACCGTGCACCTGGTCGACTACTCCGGGACTTACAGCATCCGCACCAACGGCAAGTCGGACGGCTCGATCATGATGACGGAGGGTCCCGGGGGGCGCATTCCGGGCTCCGACGAGATCACCATGGTGCTGACCGGCGCGATCCCGCTCGCGCTCAAGCCGCACGCGAAAAGCGCTGCCGTCATCGGGATCGGCACGGGCCTCACCATGCACACCCTCCTGCAAAGCCTCGAGATCGAGCGGGTCGAGACGATCGAGATCGAAGCCGCGATGGCCGAAGCGGCGCGCGGATTCTCGCCGCGCAACGGCGCTGCGTACGCCGATCCGCGCGGGGCGATCGTCATCGACGACGCCAAGAGCTTCTTTTCCACCCACAACCGGCGCTACGACATCATCGTCTCGGAGCCCTCCAACCCGTGGGTCAGCGGCGTGTCGAGTCTGTTCACCGAGGAGTTCTACCGGCGCATCCGCACCCACCTCAGGCCGGACGGACTCCTGGTGCAGTGGTTCCAGCTCTACGAGATCGACACCTCGCTCGTCGCTTCGGTGCTCGGCGCGCTCGGC
>JANMXB010000364.1:0-1814 GCA_031380765.1 Pseudomonadota bacterium
CCGTTGATGCGTTCGGTGAGCAGGGCAACCTGGACCTCGGACGAGCCGGTATCGGCGACCGCTCGCTGGAATTGTTTTACGACTTGCGCCTTTTGCGCGACCTGCAAAGCCATGTTGTCTCCTTGCGAAACCGCGATTTTAGCGTATTGCGCCGGTTCCCCGCAAGTTTTCCGATGATTTTCAGCCGGTTGGCGAATCCCCTGCCTTGGTTTCGCCAAGCAACCGTTTCGGCGCCAGCCAGCCTTGCTCGCGCTCTGCGGCCAGACCTAGAAAGCGTCCGCCGGCGCCGTAGATCCGGCAGATCCCGGGCGGAATTGCAGCCAGTGGAATCGACTGGCCATGGCAGAACCGGGCCTCGTCGGGCCCTTCGAGGTCCAGCCGGGCCAATTGACCGAGGATCGCGTCTGCCGGCTTGAGCAGGGCATCGCGCCCTTCGTCGGGCATCCCGGACAACGCGTCCAGTGTGGTGGCCTGCGCCAGTTCGAAAGCGCCTGTCGCAGTACGGCGCAAAGCGGCCAAATGCGCCCCACAGCCAAGTGCCGCCCCGATATCCTCGGCCAGGGTGCGGATGTAGGTTCCCTTGCTGCACGCTACCGCGACCGCAAGCCGGCTCTGCGCCAGGGACAACAAGTCGAGACTGTAGATCTGGATTGTCCGGGGTGCCCTTTCCACGGTCTCGCCCCGTCGCGCTAGGACGTAAAGCGGTGTTCCATCGCGCTTGAGTGCCGAATACATCGGCGGGACTTGCGTCTGAATGCCCGCAAACCCGGCCAGGACCGCGTCAACGTCGGCTCGACTTGCGTCCACAGCCTTGCGGTCGACTACTTCGCCCTCGGCATCCGCGGTGGTGGTGGTGACACCGAGCTGAATCTCGGCCTCGTAGCGTTTCGGCGCATCCAGCAGATATCCCGAAAAACGCGTCGCATCGCCCAGCAGCACCGGGAGCAGGCCCGACGCCAGGGGATCGAGCGTGCCGGCGTGCCCGGCCTTTTCGGCGCGAAAGAGCCGCTTTACCGTCTGGAGCGCACGATTGGAGGTGATACCGACCGGCTTGTCGAGCAGAAGCACCCCGCTGATCCGCCTGCGCGCGCGGGACGCCCGGCCGCCTTCAGCCGTCGGAGGGATCGGCGGATTTTGCAGAATTCGTGCTGTTCGCGCTGTCGATGAGCCGGGAAAGGCGGTCTCCGCGCTCGACGGATTCGTCGTAGACGAACTTGAGTTCCGGCGTGGTCCAGATCTTGATGCGCCTGCCAAGCTGCGAGCGAAGGAACCCCGTCGCCCGCTGCAAACCGGCCTTTGCCTCCGGTACGTGGGCGTTGTCGAGGCAGGTGAAATAGACCGTTGCATACGCACAGTCCGGCGACACATCCACGCCGGTGAGCGTAATCAGGCCCACGCGCGGATCGCGCAGCTCGCGATGGATGATCTCCGAGAGCTCGCGCTGGATCTGGTCGCCGACCTTCTGCGAGCGTCCGGAAGCCCGAGGCATGGCCGCAGCGGCGCGCTTACAGCGTGCGCGCCACCTCCTGCACCTCGAACACTTCGAACTGGTCTTTTTCGTTGAGGTCGTTGAAATTCTTGAGCGATATACCGCACTCGAATCCGGCTTTGACCTCGCGCTGGTCATCCTTGAAGCGCTTGAGCGCATCGATCTCGCCCGTGTGGATCACCACGTTGTCGCGCAGCACCCGCACCTGCGCGTTGCGCCTGACGAGCCCTTAGAGGACGTAGCAGCCGGCCACCGTGCCGACCTTCGAATTGCGGATCACCTGCCGGAACTCGACGATGCCGAGCACGCTTTCCTTTTTCTCCGG
>JANMXB010000418.1:0-5364 GCA_031380765.1 Pseudomonadota bacterium
TTTGGGATCGTCCCGGATCATGTCTTCGTGTGCAACGAACCCGTTGGAAAAGAGGTCCTTGTATTTCTTCGGCATGGGAAGGCGCCGGATTGGCGTGCCCTGGACCTCGATGGTCGCATGCTGCGAGTCGAACAGGTTGAGGGCGTCCACCTTCTTTTCGCGGAAGGCGAGGAATGCGGGCGCACCTACGCCGACCGGCAACAGTTCCGCCTCGAAGCCCAGTTCCTTGAACATGGCCCTGGTGATCGGGATGTTGCCGAAGGAAAGGGCGCCTACGCCGATCTTCTTGCCCTTGAGATCCCTGAGCTCGCGGATCGGTGAATCGGCCAATACGACAAACTCCCACGCCGATTCGCGCGTGGCGTTGTAGAAAAACTTGAGCGGCAGAGGATCCTTGCCCGGCTGGCGGGAGATCAACAGCACGTCGGGATTGGGGTAGCCGATGTGGACGCGCTTGGCCGTCATCTGCGGCAGCAGCGTGCCGGTGCCGTTGAACTCGACGAACTCGACTTCGAGGCCCTCTTCCTTGAAGAACCCCAGCGCCTTGGCTGACGCGATGACGCCTTGCGAAAGCGTCATCGAGGTGACGTTGCCGTAAACCACTTTGGTCTGCGCGTGGGAAGTCGCCGCCGATATCAATGCGACAACGAAACCGAAGGTGTGCGAGAGCTTCATTGCGACTCCTCCTGGACTATGCGGCGAACGCTTCCGGCACAGTGTAACTGGCGTACTCCTGCTCGAGGATCCGGGCCAGGCCGATCGTGGACAGGTCACCCAGGTAGGGTCCCACGACCTGCACGGATATCGGCAGCCCTTCGGCGGTGCGGCCGATCGGCGCGACCGTCGCCGGCAGGTAGCTCACCGTGGCGATGCCCTGCCAGAACCCTTGCGAGTTGTACGGGACAGCGCGGCCGTCGATGTCCAGCTTGCGGGCTTCGCGCGCGCCGGACTCGTCGATCGGAAACGCGGGCACCGGCGTTCCCGGGATCAGCAGCAAATCGTGATCCGCGAAATAGCCCGCCCACGCCGCGCGCAATTGCATGCGCGTCTCGTGCGCGGCGCACCAGTCGCGATGGTATTGGGCAAGGCCGCGCGCGGCCAGGGCGGGCGGGCTCACGTCGTCCGCTGCGAACTTCGCCGCGTCGGCGAGGGTCTGCCGGAATGCGCCGTCATTCATGCGGGCGGCGCTCACGCCCCTTACGAAGCGCATGAACATTGCCTGGTGCTTCTGCGGGTCGATCGGCATTTCCGCCGTGGATACTTTTGCTCCTCTTTTGCGCAACCAGTCCGCGAGGGACTCGAGGCCCGTACGGACAGAATTGGCAATCGGACTGATCTCGACGTCCGTCAGCAACCCGATCCGCAACCCCTTGATGCGCTCCGCCCTGGAGCGCGGCAGCTTGAGCGTCCAGGCCGCGGCATCGTCCTCGAGCGGACCGGCAACCGCGCGCAGGAAAGGCTCGAGGTCGCGGGCGCTGCGCGCGATCGGTCCCAGCACCGACAGGTCCGGCGCGGCCAGCGCCGGCGTGAGCGAATGGCCGCGCGTGGGCACCACGCCGAAGCTAGGCTTGTGCGAATACAGGCCGCAGAAACTGGCCGGCACGCGGATCGAGCCCGCAAGGTCGCTGCCGAAATCGGCTGCAGAAAGGCCGGCGGCCACCGCCGCCGCACCACCGCCCGAGGAGCCGCCCGGGGTGCGGGTGGTGTCGTAAGGATTGCGCGTTGTACCGTAGATCGCGTTATACGACTGCAAATCCTGCAGGAGCAGCGGGACATTGGTCTTGCCGAACACCACGGCACCGGCGGCCAGCAGCCTTTCGATGGCGACCGACGTGTAATTCGAGACGCTGTCCTTGAAAGCGGGATTGCCCCAGGTGGTCTTGAGGCCTTCGATGTTGAAGGATTCCTTGACCGTCATCGGCAGGCCGTGCAGTGGACCCCATGCTTCGCCCTTCTTCAGCGCGCGGTCGGCCGCCTTGGCGCGCTTGCGCGCGCGCTCGAAGTCCCGCACGACGACCGCATTGAGCGCGCCGTCGTGCTTTTCGACGCGGTCGATGTAGTGATCGAGAAGCGCGAGCGCGGAGATCTTTCCGGCGCGAAGTTTTGTCGCGAGCGCGGTGGCGGAAGAAAAAGCGATGTCAGCGGGCATGGGGTGCGCTTTAACCGGTTTGCGGGGAGTAGGTGCCGCGCCCGACTGCGACGAGCTTGCCGTCCGGGCCGAACACGTCGATGTCGACGACCGCGGTGGTTTTGCCGGCGCGACGCACGATCGCTGTCGCGTCAAGATAATCGCCCACCGAGGGGCGCAGATAGTCGATGCGAAGGTTGATCGTCGGCACGCCGCCACCCACGAGCATGCCGATCGCGTAATCGCCGACGGTGTCGATGAATGAGGCGATCGGGCCGCCATGGAACTGCTTCGTGCCCGGTCGCCGCTCGAGCTCGGGCCTGAGCGGCATGCGCGCGGAAAAAGTGCTCTTGTCGTGGTCGACGGCGAGCACTTTGAGGCCAAGGAATCCGATGAAGGGCGAGCGGTCGAATGACGCCTGGATATCCGCTGCCTGGAGTTTTTTCGGGGCGTCGCTCATGGCTTCACCACCACCTTGCCGAACACCTCGCGGTCTTCGAGCAGCCGGAACGCCTCGTTCGCTTCGGAAAGGCGGAATTCCTTGTCGATCACCGGCTTCAGCTTGCCGGTCTTGATCATGTCGAGCAGGGTGAAAAGGTCGTCTCGCATCCATCCGTTCGACCCGAGCACCTGCAGCTCGAACGTCCAGATGAAGCGGAGGTCCTCCTGGGGGTCGTACCCGGCAGTCGCGCCGCATGTGAGGAGGCGCCCGCCCCGGTGCAGCACGCGCAGCGACTTGACCCAGGTGTCGCCACCGGTGAAATTCACCACGACATCGACGCCGTCGGAGAATTTGCGCCGATGGGGCTTGCCGAATTTCTCGAACACCCACTTCATGAAGTCGTGCTTCTTGTAGTCGAGCAGGTGATCGGCGCCGAGTTCTCCGAGGCGCTTGAGCTTGTCTTCGGAAGAGGCTGCGGCGATAACTTCAGCGCCCGCCAGCTTGGCCAGTTGCACACAGCAGGTGCCAACGCCCCCAGAGGCGCCGAGAATCAGAACCTTCTCCTTGGCCGCCACCTTGCCGATCGTGACCATCATGCGCAGCGCGGTGCCGTAAGCGACCGGCAGGCAGGCTGCTGCTTCGTAAGACACTTCGGCGGGCAGCTTGACCAGGTGGTGGTCGGGGACTGCGCAGAATTCGGCCAGTCCGCCGGGGCGCATTTCGCCAAGCAGTCCGCCGGGACCTTTGCGGTCGACCGGATCGACCATCACGCGGTCGCCGACTTTCCACGCCTTGACCGCCGGGCCGACCTCGACGATCTCCCCCGCGAAATCGAGGCCCGGGATGCAGGGCAGCGGCACCTTGATGCCGGGCATGCCCTTGCGCGTGAAGATGTCGTGGTAGTTGAGCGTCGCGGCGCCGACCTTGAGGACGACCTCGTCGGCCGCGGGTTTCGGATCCGGGTAGGCCGTCTCGTACCTGATCGTGCCGGGTCCGCCGTGTTCGAAGATGACTGCTGCTCTCATCACTTGCTCTCCGCTTGCGAAAACTGGATCGCCGCGCCGCAGGCGTCTTCCGGCGCGACCCAAAGTTGTGAAGAATTCATCCCCGCATGCACGCGCACGCCGTTGACTTCGAAATATTTCCGGGTGGCCTCGATCGACGCCACGCGAATGCCGAATCCGGCCGGTGAAGGCACCGGGGGCACGAAGCTGCCGGGAACGCGCTCGCGCCAGGCCTTTTCCGCCGTGAGCCAGAAGGTTCCACGGTCGAGCGCGAGTTTCACGACGCCGGGCAGGCGCTCGATCCTCGCGGAAAAAAGCGGGACGAACTTGCGCGCTGTGGCTTCGGGGTCGGCCACCACAAAATACACCGCGTCGATCCCCATCGCGCCATTCGGGTGGTTGAGCAGGTGCGGTTGCCACAACACATCGCGCGTGAGGTGCTCGATGAAGATGAAGCGGCCTTCGGTAAAACCGGTTCGCTCGACATACATGTTGCGGAATTTCGCGCGCCGCAATTCGCGATTTCCCGGTCCGAACGGGGCATCCCGCTCAAGCGCCCGCGGCGCTTCCACGGGCGCGCCGGCCTTCTGGAACTCGGCGTATGCGGCATCTGCTTTGCCGCTCCCGATGGCGACGATGTGCAGCCCTTCGTAGCGCGCGACCATGTCCTTGACCGAGCTGTAGATGGTCGGATCGGTGAGGCCGATGATTTCCAGATAGCCCTGGCGGAACATCGCGCAATGGTTGCCCGAGCCCCACGCCGTCACCGGCGCGCCCGCCGATGCCGAGCCCGAGTGGAAGCTGCGCGCGGTGAGCTGGAAACCCAGGCGGGCAAAGGCGTCGCGGCCGCGGTCCAGGCTCTTGACTGCAACCCCCACATGATCGAGTTCGCGTTTCATTGGCGCAGCCTCAGGATGAATCCGTTGGTATGCGCGGGGCCGACGAACCAATCGCCGCCGCGCCGCTCAACCGGAACGCCATTGTCCTCCATCAACCTCGCCGCGGCGTCTCGGCTGGCGAAACTCACCTCGATCCCCTCGAAGCACGGCTGCGCTGCCGGCCGCCACCCGAAGCGCGCTTCGAAGCCGGATGCGCCATGGAGTTCTAGGGTGCCCCCCTTCGCTGGCGCGAAACGCAGCACGCCATCGGCCCCTTCCGATGGCGAAACGCCTGTGATCGTTTCAAGGCGCGAGCGCTGCGCCTTCACGTCGTTGGCGCAAACGAGTGCGGTTTCGAGTCCGAGCGCGCCGTTCGGGTGGGTCTGGTAGCGCGACTGCCAGAGATATTCGGGCGTCTGGTGCTCGAGCACGATGTAGCGACCCTCCGGGTAGGCCTCGTCGCGGCTGAAGATATTGCGGAACCGCATCGTCCTCTCGATCCCGTCGACGTCGAGCTTGCGCGCGCGCTGCACCGGGGGATTCAGAGTGCCGGTACGGGCCGTAAATTCCGCATAGGCTGCGTCTGCGTTGGCCACGCGAAGCGCCAGGAGGTGCAGGCCCTCGAAGCGGTCAAGAAATTTCTCCCACGGGTTGTACGCGACTGCGTCAACCATGCCGATGAGTTCGAGGTAGCCCTGCCTGAAGATCGCGCAGCGATTGGCGCTCGCCCAGGCGCTCTCGTCTTCGCGGCCCGGCATTGTCCCGCTCTGCCGGCTGGCGGGGGAGAGGAGGAACCCGAGCTTTTCCCATCGCCTCGCGCCGGCCGCGAGGTCGCGCACGATGGCGCCGAGGTGGTCGAGCGAAGCCGAACCGGGGGAGGCAACAGGGGACATGAAATCCAGGCCGGACGTG
>JANMXB010000433.1:0-16593 GCA_031380765.1 Pseudomonadota bacterium
GTCCAGCGGCTGGTCCTGGTTGAAGCACGAGAAGACCCAGCTGGTCTGGCCGGTGACCGCGTCGCGGTGCGGCTGCAGGCACTGCGCGCAGATCTCTTTCATCATGCACTGCATCGGCGAGTTGATCGAGCCGATGGCCACATGCGCAGGCTTCATGTGCGGCCTGAGCACGTCGTGCCGCGCGCGGGCAACCGCCGCCATCATGCGATCCGAGCCGATCGCGATCAGCCGGTCCGCATCCTCCAGGCGCAGCACGCAGGGCCCGAGCCTTCCGCTGGCGTAGGTATCCATGGCCTGCACGATGTTGCCGACAAAGGCGCGGTCCTGCGGGCGGGCGGGCTGGAATCCGGGCTGCTCGTCGCAGCACCAGATCACCACGTCGGCCGCGTTCTCGATCTCCCCGACCTTGTAGCGGTCGATTACTTTTTTGTAGCCGGCGAAATAGAGCACATTCGAGCCGGCGGCGCGAAACGCCTGGCCGATCGAGAACAGCACCGCGTTGCCAAGACCGCCGCCGCAAAGAACCACGGTCTCGCCGGGCTCGATTTCGGTTGGCGAACCGGTGGGGCCCATGAGGATCACGGGCTCGCCTTTCTGCAGCATGGCACAGAGGTCGGAAGACCCGCCCATCTCCAGCACGATGGTCGAGACGAGACCTTTCCCGCGATCGACCCACGCGCCGGTCAGCGCGAGGCCTTCCATCTGCATGCGCGTACCTTCGGCCACAGGCGCAAGCGACTCGAAATTCTGCAGGCGGTAGAACTGGCCGGGCTGGAATTTCGCAGCGGCCAGCGGTGCGCGCACCACGACCTCGACGATATTCGGGGTGAGCCGCTCGACGTGCTCGATCCTCGCCACGAGCCGGTCCGCGACGCGGTCGAAGAACTGGCGCGAAGATTCGCCCAGCTGAGGCGCCCGTCGGCCAAGAACTCGCGATACGACGGGGTAGCCTTGCTTGGCCGAGCCCATCGCTTTCACCACGTTGCCGAAAAAGGACGGGTGGACATCGCCGAAGAAGCTGACGAACCTGCCGTCCGCCTGGCGGGAAAGCAGCACGTTTGGCGTGCCGGGTTTCGAAGTGGAGCGCTGCGGCGTGACCGGACTGCCTTCCTCGTCGCAAGCCGCGAAGTACTTTCCATCGAGCACGAAATGCGCGGCGTCCTCGCGCGCGAGGATGGTGTTCGGCTGCGTGCCCGCCGCCACGAACACGGTATGCGCGGGCAGCCATTTTTCGCCCGACTCGTGCCTGAAGCGCATGCCCTTCACCGCACCATAATTGTCGACGTCTACGGCGGTGGGCGTGAGGCTCTCGGCGAAGACGATGCCTTCCTCGAGCGCTTTTTCCACTTCTTCATGGTTGAGGGTGTAGGAAGGGCTGTCGACCAGGCGCCGCCGGTAAGCGATTGTCACGCCGCCCCACTGCTGCAGCAGGCCGATGAGGTGCGGCTCGCGCCCCTGCTTTTGCGCCGACTGGCGCTCGGCGCGGATCGCGCGCGCATGCGCAAGGTACTCCTCGCCGATTTCCCGCTCCTGGTCGTCCCACGCTTCGCGCACCGCGTTCTCGCCGGTTTCGGCGGCAAGCGTTTCGTACCTCGCGAGGAATTTCTCGACCTGGACGACATAGTAGGCGAGCGACTCCGTCGCGGTGTCGATCGCCGTGAGCCCGCCGCCGATGACGACCACCGGCAGGCGCACCTGCATGTTGGCGATCGAATCGGGCTTGGCGGCGCCGGTAAGCTGCAGCGCCATGAGGAAATCCGACGCCGCGCGCACGCCGCGCGCGAGGCCATTCGGAATCTCGAGCACGGTGGGCTTGCCCGCGCCGACGCACACCGCGACATGGTCGAACCCCATCGCCCAGGCGTCCTCCAGCGTCACGGTGCCGCCGAATCGCACGCCGCCGAACATCGCGAATTCGCGCCGGCGCTCGAGCAGCAGCCGTATGAGCTTGAGGAAGTTCTTGTCCCAGCGCACGGTGATGCCGTATTCGGCGACGCCGCCGAACCCGGCCATTACGCGCGAGCCGAGCGGCTCGTACAGCGAGCGCACGTCCTTGATCGGCTCGAACGCAGAGCGCCGACCGAGCGCGTCGACCCCCGAGAGTCCGCGCGGCAGCGGCTCGATCTTCAGTCCGTCGATGCCGACGACCGCATGGCCGTCGTTCATCAGGTGGTGCGCCACCGTGAAGCCCGCCGGACCCAACCCGACGACGAGCACCTTGCGGCCGGACTCAAGCCTGGGCACGGGCCGGCCCAGGTTCAGCGGGTTCCAGCGGGTAAGGAGCGAGTAAATCTCGAATCCCCAGGGCAGCTCGAGCACGTCCTTGAGCGTGCGCGTCTCGGCCTGCGGGATGTCGACCGGCGTCTGCTTTTGATAGATGCACGACTTCATGCAGTCGTTGCAGATGCGATGGCCGGTTGCGGCGACCATCGGGTTGTCCACGCAGATGATGGCCAGCGCGCCGAGCGGTTGGCCGCGCGCCTTGACCAAGTGGAATTCGGAGATCTTTTCTTCCAGCGGGCAACCGGCGAGCGGGACGCCGAAGACGCTTTTCTTGTAGCCGCCCCCCGGCGAGGGAACCGAGTCGGTACTTTTCTGCGCCTTTTCGCGCAGCCCTTTGGAGCAGGAGTCCTTGCCCTGCTCGTGGCACCAGATGCAGTAGTTCGCCTCGTCGAGCGCACCGGTGAGGTCGGTGCCCGGATCGGTGAGCGCAAAGCCTTCACGCAGGCGCAGGTGCTCGGCGGACAGCGTGTGCTGCGGGAAGCCCTGCGATGCGTCGGTGTGGACCGGAACGAGACGCATGAAGTCGAGCTTGGCGGGCACCTTGAACAGCACGCCTTTGCGGTGCTTCTGCTTGCCCGCAAGCGTGGTCGTCGCCCACGCCGCGTAACGTGCGGCGAGGTCGAGCCTGGCTGCGTTGGCCGCTTCGTCCTTTTGCCATTCGGTGACATGCCACGCGAAGGCGAGCTCGCTGAAAGGCTCTTCGAACAGGGTTGCCAGCGATTTTTCCTCCGCGTCCGCATAGACGGCGGCCACGTCTTCGGCCTTGACCTTGTGGACCGCGCGGCGCTGCACGAACAGGCGCTTCACCGAATGGAGCGGGGCGAGCTCGTGGTGGTGTCCGGCGAGCGTGTGAAGCTCGGATTCGATGCCAAATAGTTTCGCGAGGAAATCTTCGAGGTGCGGCGCAAGCGCGATCAACAGTTCGGATTCGGCTTTGGCGGCAAGCGCGGACGGATCCTGCCGCCCTACGAGCAGGCGATCGGCAAGGGGCGCATCCACTTCGCGCACAAAGGCGACAAATGCCGCGTCGAGGCGAACGAGTCCGTCGCGATCGTAGAGATCGGCGAAGGCAAAACCGAACTTCAGCTGGGGGCTAGATGCAGACATGCACGATTTCTCGATGAAAAACATGAAATTATCGTCGATAGGCGGATCGGGCTCAAGGAAGATTCGCTTTGTGTCCATATCCAAAGGCGGGCTCGGATTGCCCGTCCCTGCGAAAGGATTTAGCATCGCGGCCTCTTCCCGATCTACCCCACACGCAAAGGATTCCCATGCAACTCAAAGGCAGCGTTTTCCTCGTCACCGGCGGAGCTTCGGGCCTCGGCGCCGCCACCGTGCGCATGGCCATCGAAAACGGCGCCAAAGCCGTCATAGCTGATGTTCAGGACGGCTCGGCGTATGCAAAGGAATTCGGCGCCAACGCGCGCTATATCAAGACCGACGTGACCTCCGAAGCGGACGGCAAGGCCGCAGTAGCGCTTGCTGTGAGCGAATTCGGCGGCCTCAACGTACTCATCAATTGTGCCGGCATTGCGATCGCCGAGAAGACCATCGGCAAGAACGGACCGCATGCGCTCGCGTCGTTCACGCGCACGGTCACCATCAACCTGATCGGCACCTTCAATATGATCCGCATCGCCGCGGAGGCCATGGCCAAGGGACAGCCGAACGCGGCCGGCGAGCGCGGCGTCATCGTCAACACCGCCTCCGTCGCCGCCTACGACGGCCAGATCGGCCAGGCGGCGTATTCGGCCTCCAAGGGCGGCGTCGTCGGCATGACTTTGCCGATCGCGAGGGATCTCTCGCGCGACGGCATCCGCGTGGTAACCATTGCGCCCGGAATCTTCGAGACGCCGATGCTGCTCGGCCTGCCCAAGGACGCGCAGGAGGCGCTTGGCAAGATGGTGCCGTTCCCCCCGCGCCTCGGACGCGCGCCCGAATACGCGGCGCTGGCCAGGCACATCGTCGAGAACGAGATGCTCAACGGCGAGACGATCCGGCTGGATGGCGCGATCCGGATGGCGCCGAAATGAGGAAAGTCAAACATTGAAGTTGTAAGACTGGCTGTAGTACCGCCCGTCCGGCATATTTGATTTCTATTTTTGGCAATCAGCGCGCCGACGGCGGCAAAGTCTGCTCGCGCATCTCCTGCCTGAAGAGGGCCGAGCGGTCGACGTAACTTTGCGCCGCCTCGAGCAGTCGGGCCTTTTCCCCGGGTTTCAATTCGCGAACGATCTTCCCCGGCGAGCCCAGCACCAGCACGCCGTCTGGGATCTCCTTGCCCTCGGGGATCAAGGTGTTGGCGCCGATCAGCGAGCCCGCGCCGATTTTCGCGCCGTTGAGCACGACGCTGTTGATCCCGATCAGGGTGCCGTCGCCGATCGTGCATCCGTGCAGCATCACCTTGTGGCCGATGGTCACCCTGCGGCCCAGCGTCATGGGGAACCCTGGATCGACGTGAAGTACCGAGCCGTCCTGCACGTTGGTCTCCTCGCCGATCGTGATCTGGTCGTTGTCCGCCCGGAGGGTGACGCCAAACCAGATGCTGACCTTGTTGTCCAAGGAGATGGAGCCCACGAGAGTCGCGTCCGGGGCGATGTAGTGGCTGGTGCCGCGAAATTCTACGCGGCGCTCGCCCAGGGAATAGATCGGCATTGGCACTCTTTCGGCTGAAAAGCGGGGCTCCATTATCGGCTATCATCGCGCCCGCCATGCGCCAGAGCGAATCCCTGTTCTTCGATATCCGCGGCCTCCGCTACCACGTGCGGCGCTGGCCGGGCGACGCCGCGCGGAAAATCGTTCTCCTGCACGGCTGGATGGACGTTTCGGCCTCGTTCCAGTTCCTCGTCGATGCGCTTGACGGCGGGTGGGACGTCTACGCGCCGGACTGGCGCGGCTATGGCCTCACCGACTGGGTCAAGGCCGACGCGTACTGGTTTCACGATTATGTGGCGGACCTGGACCAGGTCCTGGAACAGATCGAGCCCGGCGTCCCGGTCAATCTCGTAGGCCACAGTCTCGGCGGCAACGTTGCCTCGGTCTACGCCGGGACCCGGCCGGAGCGCGTGGCGAAGTTCGTGAACCTGGAAGGCTTCGGCATGTCGCGCAGCTCACCGGACCAGGCGCCCGCGCGCCTGCAGCGTTGGCTCAAAGAGCTGCGCGAGCCGCCAGCGCTGCGGCCTTACGAGAGTTTCGCCGCTCTGGCCGATCGCCTGCAGAAAAACAACCCGCGCGTGGCGCGCGAGAGGGCGGAGTTTCTTGCGCGCCACTGGGGCAAGGAATCGTCCGATGGCCGCGTGGAGTTGCGCAGCGACCCTGCGCACAAGATCGTCAACGCGACGCTGTCGCGCCTCGAAGAGATGCTGGCATTCTGGCGGCTCGTCACTGCACCGGTGCTGTGGGTCGACGCGGCCGAATCGCAGACGCTCAAAGTGATCGGGATCGATTCGGAGGACTACGCGGTCCGCCGCGCAGCGTACAAGTCGTTGCGCTACGTAACTGTCCAGGGAGCCGGCCACATGCTTCACCACGACCAGCCCGAAAAGGTCGCGAAATTGATCGAGGACTTCCTTGCCGGGGAGAACGGCTGATGGCCCGCCGCGATCCGGACGTTGACTTGCACAGCCATTCGACGGTCTCCGACGGCGCCCTGGCGCCCGCCGAAGTAGTGGCAAGAGCGGCCGCGCAGGGTGTGGAGGTTTTCGCCCTCACCGATCATGACGAAACCGGTGGCCTGGGCGCGGCTCGCGAAGCCGCGAGCGCCGCAGGGATCGGGTTCGTGGATGGCGTCGAGATCTCGGTGACCTGGCGCGGCACCACCGTGCACATCGTCGGACTGCGTATCGATCCGAAGGACCCGACGCTGGCAGGCGGGCTGGAGTCGGTACGCACGGGACGCATCGACCGCGCGCGGCGCATCGGCGCGGAACTCGAGACGGCCGGAATCGGGGGCACATTCGACGGCGCGCTGAAATACGCGGGCAACAAGACGATGGTCGGCAGGACGCACTTCGCGCGCTTTCTGGCCGAGATCGGGGTGGTGCCGGACATGAAGGCGGCGTTCAAGCGCTTCCTCGTGCCGGGAAAACCCGGCTACGTGGCGCACGAGTGGACCGACCTCGCGACCGCAGTGGGCTGGATTCGCGCCGCAGGCGGCCGGCCGGTCCTCGCCCACCCCGGGCGCTATGGATTGTCCGCGGGCGCGCTCGAAAACCTACTGGACGAATTCCGCGCCGCGGGTGGCGAGGCGATCGAAGTGATCACCGGCAGCCACTCGCCGGACCAGTACCGGATGTTCGCGGCGATTGCGCAGACGCACGGATTCCTCGCTTCGCGCGGATCGGATTTCCATGCGCCGGGCGAGGCCACTGCCGATTTCGGCAAGCTGCCTGCCTTGCCCCGCAATCTGGTGCCCGTCTGGCACGACTGGCAGCTGTAGGCCGTGGCGCAGTTTTTCAGCGTCCACCCGACGCACCCGCAGCCACGCCTGATCCGCCAGGCCGCCGGCATCGTCCGCCAGGGAGGGCTGATCGCCTATCCGACCGACTCGTGCTACGCATTGGGTTGCCACATCGGCGACAAGGACGCGATGGACCGCCTGCGCCGCGTTCGCGGCATGGACGAAAAGCACCACCTCACGCTGATGTGCCGGGACCTGTCGGAAATTGCCGCTTACGCGATGCTCGACAATTCGCAGTACCGCCTGCTCAAGGCGGCAACGCCGGGAAGCTATACGTTCATCCTGCGCGCGACGCGCGAGGTCCCGCGGCGCCTCATGCATCCGCGCCGCAAAACGATCGGGGTGCGCGTGCCGCGGCATGCGGTAGCGCACGCACTGCTGGCCGAATTGAACGAGCCGATGCTTTCGGCGACGCTGCAGATGCCCGGTGACGACGCGCCCCTGTCCGAGGCTGCCGATATCCGCGCCCGATTCGAAAAGGATCTCGACCTGATTCTCGACGCGGGGCACTGCGGGATCGTGCCCAGCACGGTCGTCGACCTCACGGGCGACGTCCCGGTCGTGCTCCGCATCGGCAGCGGTCCGGTCGAAGCCCTCGGGCTCGAAGCGGTCGCGTAAACGCCGCGCGTATCTCTCAAACGGCGGTGCGGAGCGCGGTGCCGCATCTGCTAAAATCGCATCACTCCAGGGCAATTCCCGCGGCGATGGAAATCAATCAACTCATACAGACCATTGCCATCTACGCGCTTCCCGTGCTTTTCGCGATCACGCTGCACGAGGCCGCGCATGGCTATGTGGCGCGTCATTTCGGCGACATGACGGCCTTCGCCCAGGGCCGCATCAGCGTCAATCCGCTGCGCCACGTCGATCCGGTCGGCACGATACTGGTGCCCCTCGTGATCCTGCTTTTGTCGGGGGGGCGCTTTCTCTTCGGCTGGGCCAAACCGGTCCCGGTGAATTACTCCGCTCTCAGGAAACCAAAGCAGCATATGGCTTGGGTCGCCGCGGCCGGCCCGGCAGCCAATCTCGTAATGGCGCTGGGATGGGCATTGCTGCTCAAGGTGGGCATGGTCTTGCCCGAAGGCGGCTATTCGGAGGCCTGCGTGCGCATGTCCGAAGCCGGCGTGCGGGTCAACCTGATCTTCATGTTCCTCAACCTGCTGCCGATTCTCCCGCTGGATGGCGGCCGGATCCTTGCGAGCCTCCTTCCCAACCGCGTCTCATGGCAATACCTGCGCCTGGAGCCGTGGGGCCTGCCGCTCCTGCTCGTGCTCGTGGTGACCAACATGCTCGACGCCGTGCTCGGACCGCTCCTGATGTTTTCCGAGTCGCTGATCCACGCTTTCGTGTTCCTCTAAGTCCCGCCTCCCCATGTTCGAACCACGAGTCCTATCCGGCATGCGGCCCACGGGGGCGCTCCACCTGGGCCACTATCACGGCGTGCTGAAAAACTGGGCCCGGCTCCAGACGGAATACCCGTGCCTGTTCTTCGTTGCCGACTGGCACGCGCTGACGACGAACTATGACGAAACGGGGTCGATCGAGCAGAACACCTGGGACATGGTGGTCGACTGGCTCGCCGCCGGCATCGATCCGGCCCAGGCGACGCTCTTTATCCAGTCGCAGGTGCCGGAGCACGCCGAGCTGCACCTGCTGCTGTCGATGATCACGCCGCTGGGCTGGCTCGAGCGCGTGCCGACCTACAAGGACCAGCAGGAGAAACTTCCGAACAAGGATCTGTCGACCTACGGTTTTCTCGGCTATCCGCTCCTCCAGTCGGCCGACATCCTGATCTATCGCGCCAACATGGTGCCGGTCGGTGAAGACCAGGTGCCCCACGTCGAATTCACGCGCGAGGTGGCACGGCGGTTCAACCACTTGTACGGCCGCGAGGCCGGATTCGAGGACAAGGCCAAAACCGCGGTGAAGAAGATGGGCAGCAAGAAGGCGCGCCTGTTCAACGACCTTCGCACCCGGTACCTGGAGCAGGGCGACGCAGACGCGCTCGGATCGGCGCGCGTGCTGCTCGAGGAAACCCAGAACCTGCCCAGGGGCGACGTCGAGCGCCTGTTCGGCTGGCTTGAAGGCAGCGGCAAGAAAATCCTCGCCGAGCCGGACGCGCTTTTGACCGAATCGTCCCGCCTGCCCGGGCTGGACGGGCAGAAAATGTCGAAGTCGTACGGCAACGATATTTCGTTGCGCGAAGAGGCGGCTTCAGTCACCAAGAAAATCCGCACCATGCCCACCGACCCGGCGCGCGTGAAGCGCACCGACTCAGGCAACCCCGACGTCTGCCCGGTCTGGCAGTTTCACCTCGTTTATTCCGACGATGCGCGCAAGGAGTGGGTCCGCAAGGGCTGCACAACCGCCGGCATCGGCTGCCTCGATTGCAAGCAGCCGGTGATCGATGCGGTGCTGGCCGAGCAGGCGCCGATGCGCGAGCGCGCGCAAATCTACCTCGACGATCCGACGCTGGTGAAAAACATCATCGCCGACGGCTGCGAGAAAGCGCGGCGCCTGGCCTCCGAGACCATGCGCGAAGTGCGCGAGTCGATGGGCCTGGCCGCGTCGTGACATGACAGGAAACGCAATCCAGGGTGACATCCAGCTCGAGGACCCGGTGGCGGAGGCGGTGCCGCACGTCGCCAGGATCTATGGCGAGCGGCTCATCCAGCTGCCCCTCGACCTGTATATCCCGCCGGACGCGCTGGAGGTCTTTCTCGATGCGTTCGAAGGCCCGCTGGATCTGCTCCTGTACCTGATCCGCAAGCAGAACCTCGACGTGCTGGACATCGCGATGGCGCCATTGACGCGTCAATACCTCGAGTACGTCGAGGCCGCGCGCGCCAAGAATCTCGAGCTCGCGGCCGACTACCTGGTCATGGCAGCGATGCTGATCGAAATCAAGTCGCGCATGCTCCTTCCCCGTCCGCCCTCGGCCGCGGGCGGGGAGGAGGATCCGCGCGCCGAACTGGTGCGCCGCCTCCTCGAGTACGAGCAGATGAAGAAGGCGGCGCGAAAGCTGGACGAGCTGCCGCAGGCGGGGCGCGACCTGATGGCCGTTTCGGTATGGATCGAGCGGACCGTAACCGAACGCCTGCCCGACGTGAATCCGCAGGACCTTGCCCAGGCGTGGCGCTCCCTCCTGCACAGGGCGCGGCTTTCGGCGCACCACCATGTCACCAGGGAGCAGCTTTCGGTGCGCGAGTACATGACCCTGATCCTGCGGCAGCTGAATGAAGCGGGCTTGCGCGAGTTCACCGAGCTGTTCGACACGTCCCGCGGCGCGCCGATCCTGGTGGTGACGTTCATTGCGCTGCTCGAGCTGGTGCGCGAATCGCTGGTGGAAATCACCCAGTCCGAATGCTTCGCCCCGATTTACGTAAAATTGGCCCATGCTCAACCCCACTGAAGCCAAACGCATCATCGAAGCGGCGCTCCTTGCGTCGCAGGAGCCGGTGCCGCTGAACGGGATCCGCCGCCTGTTCGACGAGGATATCGGCGCGGACACTTTGCGCCGGCTCCTGGTCGAGCTGCGCGAGGAATGGTCCGGCCGCTCGGTAGAGCTGGTCAATCTCGCCAGCGGCTGGCGCTTCCAGACCCGGCCCGAGTTCCAGAAATTCGTCGACCGCCTGGTTCCCGACAAAGCCCCGCGCTACTCGCGCGCGGTGATGGAAACGCTCGCGATCATTGCCTACCGCCAACCCGTCACGCGCGGTGATATCGAGGACATCCGCGGCGTAACAGTATCGGCGCAGATCGTGCTATCGCTTGAAAACCGCGGCTGGATCGACATCGTCGGCCACCGCGAAGCGCCGGGCCGCCCGGCGCTGTATGCCACCACGCAGACCATCCTCGACGACCTCGGCCTGCGCTCCCTGCAGGAACTGCCGCCGCTCGAGGAAATCGACAGGACAATGCCCCTTGAGCCCACGCCCCCCGCAGAAACCGCCGACGAAACAGAGCAGAGGTCCGCACCCGAGCCAGAAAGGCCCGCGTCCGAAAGCGGCGCGGCCGAGTTCTCCTCAGCGCCCGCCGAGGCGGGCGCCGGCGGCGCATAAGAAGCACGCCGCAAGCGAGGACGGCGGAGCGGTCTCCCGGACCCAGACGGCCGTTCATCGCCACGCGGCGGCGGTGGCGGAGCCGGTGCGGCTGCAGAAATTGCTCGCACAGGCTGGCTTCGGCTCGCGCAGGGAAATCGAAGACTGGATCACCGGCGGCCGGCTGGCCCTCAACGGCCGGCTCGCGCAACTCGGTAACCGGGCGACCCCGAAGGACAAGATCGAGCTCGACGGCAAGCCGCTGGTATTCGAGCAGGCGTCCGACGCAGTGCGCGTGCTCATGTATCACAAGCCCGAAGGCGAGCTCGTGTCGCGCAGCGACCCCAAGGGGCGCCCGACCGTTTTCGCGCACCTGCCGAAGATAAAAGGCGCGAAGTGGATGTCGATCGGGCGCCTCGACTACAACACCAGCGGCCTGCTGCTGTTCACGAATTCGGGCGAGCTGGCCAACGGGATGATGCATCCGCGATACGGCCTGGAACGCGAGTATGCGGTGCGTGTTTTCGGCGGCCTCACCGACGAAGAGATCGAGCGGTTGCGCGCTGGCGTGCCGCTCGGCGACGCAACGGCCGCGTTCGGGAAGGTGGTCCCGGCCGGGGGCGAGGGAGCGAATCGCTGGTACCGGGTCACCCTCTCCGAAGGACGCAACCGGGAGGTCCGGCGGCTGATGGAAGCTTTGGGCAAACAGGTCAGCCGCCTGATGCGCCTGCGTTACGGGCCGGTGACTCTCCCCGAAGATCTCCGGCCGGGAGAGTGGCGGGAGCTGGAGCCCGGCGAAGCGGCCGCACTGGCGGCCGGTCCGGGGGAAGCCTCGCCGGCTCGAAAGGGTGGCGGCCGCCACCGCTGAACGCTGCAAGGGCGTTGTTTCGCGGGTCAAAATACGTTATAATTCCAATGATTTGGCGGGTGTGGGCAACCGCAGGTAACAAAGTGGGCTTCAGGCCCATTTTTTATTTGCGTCGCCCGAAACCGGGCGCAAGACGATTTAAGCGATTTAAGGCTGGATTGGCGGCGGAAATACGCATGGGACCCTTGGCAGGCCGAGTGGAACCGACCCTCGCGGGTCTGGGATACGAACTGGTGGACGCACAGGCATCCAACCACGGGCGTTTCCTGCGTATCTTCATCGACAAGCCAGGCGGAATTACGGTGGACGACTGCGCCGGCGTGAGCCGTCACCTCGCCCGCTTTTTGGCGGTCGAAGGGGTGGATTACGAAAGGCTGGAAGTGTCGTCGCCGGGGCTGGACAGGCCGCTGCGCAAAACCGCGGATTTCGTCCGCTTCGCCGGCCAGAAGGCCGACGTGCGGATGGCGCAGCCGCGGCCGGACGGGCGCAAGCGCTTCGTCGGCGTGCTGCAGGGCGTGGACGGGGCGGTGTTGTCGATGGAAGTGGATGGCGCCAGGGTTGCGCTTGAACTCGAAGGTGTGGAACGGGCACGGCTCGTTCCGGACCTGTAAGCAAAGGTAGGAGTCGGAACATGAGCCGGGAAATTCTGCTGCTGGTGGACGCGCTGGCGCGCGAGAAAAACGTCAACCGCGACACGGTATTCGCCGCGCTCGAGATGGCGATCGCCTCGGCGACCAAGAAGCGCTTTACAGAAGATGCCGACATCAGGGTCGCCATCGACCGCAACACGGGCGCCCACGAGGCTTTCCGGCGCTGGCACGTGGTGGTCGATGACGAGCCGGACTACAACACTGCGCAGATGACTTCGCTGGAGGAAGCGCAGGAGAAAAAGTCCGACGCCCAGATCGGCGACTACATCGAGGAGGGGATCGAGGATGTCCCGTTCGGGCGCATCGGCGCGCAGACCGCCAAGCAGGTCATCCTGCAGCGCATTCGCGATGCCGAGCGCGAGCAGATCCTCAACGATTTCCTGTCCCGGGGCGACGAGCTCGTCACCGGCACCGTGAAGCGCATGGAGCGCGGCAGCGCGATCGTGGAATCGGGCCGCATGGAAGCCCTGCTTCCGCGCGAGCACATGATTCCGAAGGAAAACCTGCGCATCGGCGACCGCGTCCGCGCCTGGGTCATGAAAATCGACCGCTCGGCCCGGGGCCCGCAGCTGATCCTGTCGCGCACCGCGCCTGAATTCATCATGAAACTGTTCGAGCTCGAGGTGCCGGAAATCGAGGAAGGCCTGCTGGAGATCAAGTCGGCGGCCCGCGATCCCGGTGTGCGCGCCAAGATCGGCGTGCATACAAACGACCGGCGCATCGATCCGATCGGAACCTGCGTCGGCATGCGCGGATCGCGCGTGCAGGCCGTCACCCAGGAGCTGGCCGGCGAGCGCGTCGACATCGTCCTGTGGTCGGCCGACCCGGCGCAATTCGTGATCGGCGCGCTTGCGCCCGCCGAAGTGAGCTCGATCGTCGTGGACGAGGAAAAGCACAGCATGGATGTGGTCGTCGACGAAGAGAACCTCGCCATCGCGATCGGCCGCAGCGGCCAGAACGTCCGTCTCGCATCGGAGCTCACAGGCTGGACGCTCAACCTGATGACCCAGGCAGAATCCGAGAAGAAGCAGCAGGAAGAGGGCAAGAGCATCAAGGACCTCTTCATGGAAAAGATCGACGTCGACGAGGAAGTCGCCGACATCCTCATCCAGGAAGGCTTTTCCACCCTCGAGGAAATCGCCTACGTCCCGATTACCGAGATGATGGAGATCGACGCCTTCGACGAAGACACGGTGAACGAGTTGCGCAGCCGCGCGCGCAATGCCCTGCTCGTGCAGGCGATCGCGAGCGAGGAGAAAGTCCAGGGCGTGGACCAGAACCTGTTGAACCTCGAGGGCATGGATACCGCGCTCGCGGCAAAGCTCGCCGAAGGCGGCGTAAAGACGCGTGACGATCTTGCCGACCTCGCGGGGGACGAACTGTCCGAGTTGACCGGCATCGACGACGAACGTGCCAAGGGACTCATCATGGCGGCGCGCGCGCACTGGTTTGTCGACGAGCCGGTCGAACCGGCCGCGGTGCGCAAGGAGGCATCATAAGCATGGCCCAGACCAGCGTCGCCCAATTTGCGAGCGAGCTCAAGGTGCAGCCCTCGGTCCTGCTCGAGCAGCTCAAGGCCGCCGGCGTGGACAAGGCGGTTCCCGAGGACTCGCTCACCGAGCAGGACAAGTCGCGCCTGCTCGAATACCTGCGCCGCTCGCATGGCTCCCAGGAGTCGAAGAACAAGATTACGCTGACGCGCAAGCAGACCAGCGAAATCAAGAAATCCGATTCGACTGGCAAGGCCCGCACGATCCAGGTGGAGGTGCGCAAGCGGCGCGTGTTCGTCAAGCGCGATCCCAACGAGGCGCTGGAAGCCGAAACGCCGGTTGCGCCCGCCGCGGCGGTCCCGCCCGTCCAGGCCGCGCCTGCGCCGGTCGCAGCTCCGATGCCCGCACCTGCGCCGGTTGTGGCCCCCGTGGTTGCCGCGCCTCCCCCGGCGGCGGCACCCGCGCCTGCGCCGGCCTACGGCCTCGATCCGAAGCAGGTCGAGCTGCGCAAAGAGGAAGCCAAGCGGCACAAGAAGCTGTCCGATTTCCAGGAAGCCGAGCTCCGGGACAAGCAGGAGCGCGAAAAGAAGGAAGCCGATCAAAAGGCTGCCGAGCGCGAAACCCACGCGGCACTCGAGAAGGCAAAAGCCGAGGCGGCATCGCGGCCGGCGGCGGCGCCGGGCACCGACGGCACGCTGCACAAGCCCAAGCTGAGCGCCGCGGATGCGGCTAAAGCGGACAGGAAACCCAAGAAGGTCAAGACCACCACCGTCCTCAAGGACGATTCAGCGCGCCGCCGGATGATCAAGACCCGCGGCGATGTGGGTGGCGGCGTGGCGGGCTGGCATGCCCGCGGCGGACGTCACAAGACGGGCCACGCGGAACCCGAAACTACGGTCTTCAGCGCCCCATCCGAGCCGGTGGTCCGCGAAGTTGCCGTACCCGAAACGATTACGGTCGGCGAGCTTGCGCACAAGATGTCCATCAAGGCCGCAGAGGTGATCAAAGCGCTGATGAAGCTCGGTTCGATGGTGACCATCAACCAGGTTCTCGATCAGGAAACCGCGATCATTCTGGTCGAGGAAATGGGCCACAAGGGCAAAGCCGCCAAGCTCGACGACCCCGAGGCTTACGTTGCCGAAAACGAAGACGCGGCGGCCGCCGAGCAGACCACGCGTCCGCCGGTGGTCACGGTCATGGGCCACGTCGACCATGGCAAGACTTCCCTGCTCGACTACATCCGCCGCACCAAGGTCGCGGCAGGCGAGGCCGGCGGGATCACCCAGCACATTGGCGCGTATCACGTGGAAACGGCGCGGGGGGTGGTGACTTTTCTGGATACGCCGGGCCACGAGGCGTTTACCGCGATGCGCGCGCGCGGTGCGAAGGCCACCGATATCGTCGTTCTTGTGGTGGCCGCCGACGATGGCGTGATGCCGCAGACCATCGAGGCGATCAACCACGCGAAAGCCGCCAACGTGCCGATCGTGGTTGCGCTCAACAAGATCGACAAGCCCGAGGCTGCGCCGGAAAAGGTGAGGCAGGAACTCGTGAGCCACGGGGTCATCCCCGAGGAATACGGTGGCGAGTCGCCCTTTGTCGGCGTTTCCGCCAAGACCGGCCAGGGCATCGACGACCTGCTGGAGCAAGTCCTGCTGCAGGCCGAGGTCCTGGAACTGAAAGCGCCCGTCGATGCTTTGGCCCGCGGGGTCGTGATCGAAGCGCGCCTGGACAAGGGGCGCGGTCCCGTGGCGACGCTGCTTGTGCAATCGGGCACTCTAAAGCGGGGCGATGTGGTGCTTACGGGATCGGTATTCGGCCGCGTGCGCGCCATGCTCGACGAAGCGGGCCGCCCGGTCCAGACGGCCGGTCCCTCGATCCCGGTCGAGATCCAGGGGTTGTCCGACGTCCCGCAGGCCGGCGAGGAAATGGCCGTGCTTACCGACGAACGAAAGGCGCGCGAAATCGCCTTGTTCCGCCAAGGCAAGTTCCGCGACGTGAAACTGGCGAAGCAGCGTGCCGCCAAGCTCGACGGGATCTTCGACAACATGGGCGAGGGCGGCAAGAAGTCGCTCGCCCTGGTCGTCAAGTCCGACGTGCAGGGCTCGCAGGAGGCCCTGGTGCATGCGTTGTCGCGCCTGTCCAACGAAGAGGTCAAAGTCACCATCGTGCATTCGGGCGTCGGCGGCATCACCGAGTCCGACGTCAACCTCGCGATGGCTTCCGGCGCGGTGATCATCGGCTTCAATACCCGGGCCGACGTCACTGCGCGCAAGCTGATCGAATCGTCGGGAATTGACGTGCGCTACTACAACATCATTTATGACGCCGTCGACGAGATCAAGGCCGCGCTGTCCGGCATGCTTGCTCCGGAGAAAAAAGAAAGCGTCCTCGGCATCGTCGAGGTCCGCCAGGTGTTTCGCATCTCGAAGGTCGGAACGGTGGCCGGTTGCTATGTTCTGGAGGGACTTGTCAGGCGCAACGCGCAGGTGCGGGTGCTGCGCGACAACGTGGTGATCCACACGGGCGAGATCGATGCGTTGAAGCGCTTCAAGGACGACCAACGCGAGGTCAAGGCGGGATTCGAGTGCGGTATCTCGCTCAAGAATTTCAATGACCTCAACGAAAAAGACCAGTTCGAGGTGTTCGAAGTGCAGGAGGTGGCGCGCACGCTGTAGGCGCGCCGATGCGGCCATGCCCCGGGCTTCCGGACGCTCGCAGAAGGTCGGCGACCAGATCCAGCGCGAGCTCTCGGAGATCATCCATCGCGAGCTGCGCGATCCGCGCGTGGGCCTGATTA
>JANMXB010000493.1:0-2080 GCA_031380765.1 Pseudomonadota bacterium
TCGCCGCCGCCGTCCTCGGCGCAACTCCCGCACTGCATGCGCAGAGCTCATCTGCTTATCTGACCGACACCCGGGGCAACGTGGTGAGGAACGCGACGTACCTCTGCTGGCACACGGGTTACTGGTCGCCGGCGGCTGCCATTGCGGAGTGCGATCCGGACCTCGTGCCGAAACCCGCGCCGGTTGCTGCCGCGCCCGTTGCGCCGCCGCCGCCGGCGCGGCAGGCACCCGCCCCCGCGCCAAAACCCGCCCCGGCACCCGCACCGCGGGTGCAGAAGGTCACGCTGTCGGCCGAAACCCTGTTCGACTTCGACAAGACCGTGATCAAACCCGAGGGTCGCCGCAGCCTCGATGAACTGGTCGCGAAAGTCGCTCTGATCGACCTCGAAGTGATCATCGCGATCGGCCATACCGACAGCATCGGCCGCGATGCGTACAACCAGAAGCTCTCAACGCGCCGCGCGACGGCCGTGAAAGCCTATCTGGTGGGCAAAGGCATCGCGGCGAATCGCATCACCGGCGAAGGCAGAGGCGAGAAACAGCCGGTTGCCGACAACCGGACCCGCGAAGGCCGCGCCAGGAATCGCCGCGTGGAAATCGAAGTGATCGGCAACCGGCGCTAGAGGTCGGGGACGAACACCTCCACCAGCGTACCGCGGCCGCCTTCGCCGGGGCCGGCCGCGAAAGTGCCGCCTATCATGGCGGTGCGCTCGCGCGCTTCCAGCAATCCATGGGCGGCCGGGCGATCGAACGCATCGTCCGGCAACCCGGAGCCGTTGTCCGCGACGCGCAAGCGCAGGCCTTTTGCCTCGCGGGCCACGACAAGCGACACGCGCGAGGCCCTCGCGTGCAGTGCAGCGTTGTCGAGAGCCTGCTGGGCAATGCGGAACAACGCAATCGAGCGATTGCGGTCGAGCGCGCCGATGTCGGCGAAGTCGGCGTCGCACTCCAGGCCCGTGCGCTCGGTGAATTCCTCGCAATATCCGCGCAGCGCTTCGGCGAGATCCATGTTGTCCAGCGCGCTCGGACGCAGTTCCTCGATGACGCGCCGGCTGAGGCCGACGACAGTACGCAGCGAATCGAGCGCGCGGCGCAGGCGCACGGCGAGCGCGGGATCGGAAACCTTGAGCTTGTCTTCGACCGAAGCGACATCGAGATTGACCGCCGTAAGACTGGAGCCGAGCTCGTTGTGCAGCTCGCGGGCGAGGCGCGCCTTCTCGTCGTCGCCGACCTTGATCACGTGCCGGGCGAGGCGGGCAAGCTGGTCCGCGCGCGCGTCGCTCGGGAGGGTCCTGGGTTCGTTTCGCAGTGTTGAGGCCATGCACTTTTCCTTCGGGCCAGGCAAAGGGGCGCATGGCGCGTGAATGGTAGCCGCGTCTGACACGGCTTGCTATAGGAAGAATGGCCGCTGTAAGTCCGTGTAAAAAGTACAGGATGTGGGAACGTCTCGCGCCTTGAGATGGCGGGCCCCGCATGATTAGCTTGTATTATCCCGCCGGGCCCGCATCTAGTGCCCGGCAGATGGAGAAGCACATGCTCGACAAAGATCTGCGCGTCCTGATCCACGATCTGCGCAACCGGATTGCCCCGATCCGCAACGCCACCTACCTTATGGGCCTGCGTGCAGGGACGGATGCGCAGCTGCGGGATGCCACCGCGCTCATCGAGCGCCAGATCGAGGCGATGGCGGGGCTTCTCGATGCGGCCTTGCCTGCCCGGCCGCAAGCCGCGGGTGACGGGTTCCCCGTAGCCGCGGAGAAGCATGACGCAAACACGGGACAGTGCTCGCGCCGCGTCCTCGTTGCCGACGACAGCCAGGCCGTCTGCGAGTCGCTCGCGGCGATCCTGCGCGATCTCGGCCACGAAGTGCGCACCGCGCAGGACGGCCAGGAGGCGGTCGACATGGCGAGCGCATGGATGCCGGATTTCGTGCTTCTCGACGTCAACATGCCCCGCCTCAATGGTTATGAGGCGGCGCGGCGCCTGCGCTCGCAGTTTCCCTCCGCGGCGATGCGGCTGGTCATGATCAGCGGGGCCGATCTGGAGCCTGCCGTGCTCGAGGCGGCCAGGCGGGCCGGGT
>JANMXB010000502.1:0-3176 GCA_031380765.1 Pseudomonadota bacterium
CCGGCCTTCTCCTGCGTGCGCACCGCGCCGCGAATCGCGTCAGTCAGCGCAGACTCGTAGTTCGCCACGCCGATGCGGCCTGCGCGATACTGCTGGTATGCGTGCTTGAGGGATGCCGGCCGCAGCAGGCTGCCGACGTGCTCGGCGCGAAACGGCGGGGCCTGCACGGTCACGACAGCCAGCGCTTGCGGCGCCGGTAGCGCTTGGTGTCGCGATAGGATTTGCGGCTGCCGACGTCGTTGAGGCCGAGGTAGAACTCCTTCACGTCGGAGTTCTGCGCGAGCGCCTCGGCACTGCCCTCCAGCACGATGCGGCCGGTTTCGATGACGTAGCCGTGGTCGGCGAGGTCCAGGGCAAGCGCCGCGTTCTGCTCCACCAGCAGCACCGCGATGCGCTCGGTTTCGACCAGCCGGCGCACGATGCTGAAGATTTCCTCGACCAGCATCGGCGCGAGGCCAAGCGAAGGCTCGTCGAGCATGACGAGTTTCGGCCGCGACATGAGGCCGCGCCCGATCGCGAGCATCTGCTGCTCGCCGCCCGACAGGTAGCCGGCTTGCTGCGCCCGGCGTTCCTTCAGGCGCGGAAAATACGTGTAGACGAGCTCGATCCCCTGCCGCACGCCGCGCAGGTCGACCACCGTATGGCCGCCGGCGATCAGGTTCTCCTCGACCGTAAGCTGCTCAAATACCCGCCGGCCTTCGAAGACCTGCACGATGCCGCGCTTGACGATCTCGTGCGGCGGCAGGCCGTCGATGCGCTTGCCGCCGAACTCGATCGACCCTTTCGCGACCTCGCCGCGCTCGGCGCGCAGGATGCCCGAGACGGCCTTCAGCGTGGTGGTCTTGCCGGCGCCGTTGGCGCCGAGCAGCGCGGTGATCCTGGCCTCGGGAACCTCGATCGAGACTCCCTTGAGCACCAGGATCACGCCGTCATAGACGACCTCGATGTTGTTGAGCTTGAGCATGCCGGCGCCCCGCAGTCCCTTGCCGCCTGACGTCCCGCGCTCAGCCGCCCGTGGCGAGCATCTTCTTCAGCAGCGTGGGGTAGGCCCGGAACCACTCGGTGTCCTTCACCCACTTGCCGCCCTTGGCCTGGAAGATCTGCACCCAGCCGCCGCCTTCGTGGTCGACGTTGTTGATCTCCATCGGCGGCACCAGCCCGCCGAGCGTAAAGCCCTTGATCTGCTCGAAGCCGAGCTTCACGTCCTGGGGCGTGATGTTGGTGCTGCCCTTGGCCTTGATGGCGTTGCGCACAGCCTCGACGTGCACGGCGGCGATCAGCACGCCGCGGTTGTAGAACACCGTGGAGGCCATCTCTTTCGATACGGGCTTGCCCTGCTTTTTGTACATCTCGACGATTTCCTTCAGCACGGGATAATCCGAGCCGACACCCGCGAACTGGATCGCGTGGTAGCCCTCGGCCACGGCCCAGCCCCCGGCCGCGGCGATGTCGGCCTCCGATGCCCCCCAGACGAAGCTGACTACCTTGGACAACGGATAGCCGGCGCGCTTGAGCTCCTTGATCGAGACCGAAGGCGAGCGGCCGAACAGGTGCGTGATCACGAAGTCGGGCTTGAAGCGCTGGGCAATGTCGATCACCTGCGCCCCCATTTCCACACCGGGCGGCGGCACCGCGAAGGTGCGCATCTCGAACCCTTCTTCCTTGGCCAGGGCCTCGAAGACCGGCATCGGCTCCTTGCCGGCCGGATTGTCGTAGAAGAGGTAGGCGATCTTCTTGCCCTTGAGGCTGCCGCCGAGCCTGTCCTTGGCAAACTGCACCGCGGCCGTTGCCTGCGACCAGTACGTCGCCGCAATCGGAAAGAGGTACGGGTAGCGGTCGCCGTTGGCCGAGGCCGCCGACCCGAAGCCGGGCGAGGTGCCGGCGATCTTGTCCTCGGCCAGGCGTTGCGCGAGCGCCTGGGTCTGGGGCGTGCCGTAAATCCCGATGAGGACGGCGCCTTCCTTCTTGTGGCGCTCGTAGGCCTCGATCGCGGCCGGCACCTTGTATTCGGTGTCGATCTCGATCGCGCGCAGCTTGACGCCGTTGACGCCGCCCTTGGAATTCACCAGCGCAATGTAATCATGGTAGCCGGGACACAGGAACACGCCCACCGTCTGCGTGGGACCGGTGCGATCGCATTGCAGGCCCAGCACGATCTCCTTCTGCGCCAACGCCGGCGACGCGAGAACAAGCGCAGCCGCGCCGGCGAGCATGCCGCTCGTTAATTTGAAGCTCCTCATGGTCCACCTCCTCCGTTGTAGCCCCAGTTCAGTAAGAGAACGGCCACACCCGGAAATAGCTCCGGATGTTGCGCCACAGCCGGTTGAGGCCTTCCGGCTCGAGTACCAGGAAAACGATGATAAGCCCGCCGAACAGCATCAGGCGCAGGTTCGGGATCAGGTTGTTGAGGTCGACGGCGCCGAACAGGAACACGCCCCAGTTCTCCATCGCCACGCGGATCACGATCGGCAGCAGCGTCACGAAGATCGCGCCGAAGATCGAGCCCAGGATCGAGCCCAGCCCGCCGATGATGATCATCGCCAGGTAGTCGATCGAGGTGACGATGGTGAACTGCTCGTAGTTGGCGATGCCCAGGTAGTAGGTGTAGAGCACGCCGGTGACGCCGGCGTAGAACGAGCTGATTGCGAAGGCCAGCAGCTTGTAGCGGAAGATGTTGATGCCGATGATTTCGGCGGCGATGTCCTGGTCGCGGATGGCGATGAACGCGCGGCCGATGCGGCTGCGCACCAGGTTGAGCGTGCCGACAATCGCAACCACCGAGAAGAAGAGCAGGAACCAGTAGAGCTGGTGCTGGGTTTTCAGCGGCGTGCCGAAAAACGTCGGCCGCGGCACCTCGATCGACGCCTGCACGCCGCCCGAGATCCACGGCACGTGGTTGATCGTCCATTCGATGATCAGCTGCCCGGCGAGCGTGGCGATGGCGAGATAGAGGCCCTTGATGCGCAGGCTCGGGATGCCGACGACCGCACCGATCGCCGCCGCCATCAATCCGCCCGCCGGCAGCGTGACCCAGAAAGGCAGGTCGAGGCGCACCGCGAGGTTGGCTGCCGTATACGCGCCGACCGACATGAAAGCGGCATGGCCGATCGAGATCTGGCCGGTATAGCCGACCAGGATGTTAAGGCCGAGCGCGCCTATCGTGGCCACCAGGATCA
>JANMXB010000503.1:0-16068 GCA_031380765.1 Pseudomonadota bacterium
TGCGCATTCACTCACGCTGGAGGCCGGGGTGCCGGTGACATTCGCGTGCTTCGACGAGCGGCTCAACAAGGCGGCAAAAGTGCTGGCGATGGCGACACCCTTCGCGCTTTCGCCGGGTCGATGAATGGCAGCAATTTGGCGTGGAACCCGCACCCTGCCTGGGCCTTTGGCAGAAAGTGGCAGCAATTGATTTGCAGCGCCGGGTGATCGTGGCGCAGGAACTCGGCACCGAGCTTGGTACACTGCTGGAGGCCGGGATCCAGCGGTGGAGTGCCGTGATCAAGGCAGCCAACATCAAGGCGGACTAGATGGATACCAAAGTAAAACTCAATCCGTTCGACGAACTCATGGCGTTGCGTGGCGGCACGCCTCCGGCGCCAGGCGAAGTGACGATCACCGGCAGCGACCCGGTCTATCCCACGGTGTTCCGCATCGGCGACACCGCTGCGGCGGTGATCGCAAGCATCGGTGTCGCGGCCACCGACCTGTGGGAAATGAAGACCGGCCGGCGCCAGAAAATCGCGGTCGGCACGCGCCACGCGGCCGCGACGATGCGCACGGCCGACTTCACTTATTTCAAGAGCGCAGACGGGCGCTACGAGCCCGCGCCTCTCGATCCCGGGATGCAGCGTATGCGAGAGCGCACGCAGCCCTGGCCGACGAAAGACGGGCGCTGGTACCTTCCGCACCTCAACCTGCCGCAATTGAGCGCGCGCGTCCTTGGCGTGCTCGACTGCGAGGACTCGCCCGAGGGCGTGCGCGACGCAGTTGCGAAATGGAATGCGGACGACCTCGAGGAAGCGATCGCCAGTGCCCGGGCATGCGGCGGCAAGGTGCGCTCGAACGCCGAGTGGATGGCGCATCCGCAGGGCCAGTACCTCGCCACGCGGCCGCTGGTGGAGATCGAGAAGATCGGCGCGAGCCCACGCGAGCCAATGCCCGCGGGCGACAGGCCGCTCTCGGGTATCCGCGCGCTCGACCTCACGCGCATCCTCGCGGGACCGGTCGCGGCGCGCACGCTCGCCGAGCACGGCGCGGACGTGCTCATGGTCACCGCGCCGCACCTGCCGCAGACGCCCGAGCACGTGCGCGACACCAGCCACGGCAAGCGCAGCTGTTATCTCGATTTAACCCAGCCCGCCGAGGCCGCAAAGCTCAAGGACCTCGTGCGCGGGGCGGACGTGTTCTCGCAGGGCTACCGGCCCGGCGCGCTGGCCGCACGCGGCTTCGGACCGGAGGAACTTGCGAGGCAAAGGCCGGGAATCGTGTATCTCACCATCAGCTGCTACGGCAGCGGCGGGCCGTTCGCCGAACGCGCAGGCTGGGAGCAGGTCGCGCAGACCGTGACCGGCATCTGCGCGGCCAACGACGGCGGCAGCGGAAAACCCGCGCTCATCCACGCCGCGGCGTGCGACTGGATCACCGGTTACCTCGGCGCATACGGCGTGCTGCTCGCCCTGGCCCGCCGGGCGAAGGAAGGCGGCAGCTATCACGTGCGCGTGTCGCTGTGCCAGTCGGGCATGTTCATCCAGCGGCAGGGCAGGGGCGTGCTGGACCGGTCGCTGAGCGGCCTCACGCGGCCGGAAACCGAGGCCTTGCAGATCGAAGCCGGCTCGCCCTACGGGCCGATGCGTTTCCTCAAGCCGGTAGTGCAGATGTCGCAAACGCCTGCGCGCTGGGTGCGTCCCACCCCGAAACTCGGGGCGGATGAGCCCCGCTGGATCGGGTAAAAAAAGAGCCGGGTCAGGGGCGACTTTCTTTCATTCCGGAAAGTCGACCCTGACCCGGGTGATGGCTAGTTGCGGTCCCTGCGCGGCTCGCGCGGCGCGACGTACGGGGCCGGAGCCGGTGCGGGCGCGGGTGCTGCTGCAGGCGGCGGCGCCGGACGCGGGGGCGGCGGAGCGATTATTACGGGCGCGGGCGGCACGGGGGCCACGACGCGCACCATGGCGCCGCACTGTTCCGGCGGCGGCGGCGGGCCAAAGGCGCTATGCCAGCACTCGCCATAAGCGTTCTTCCAGACTTGCGTGCGCGAGCTTTCCATCCAGGTCTCCCGCTGATCGGGCGGACCGAAATTCTGCGCCTGCGCCGCACCCGCGGCGAAGCCCAGCACCAGCGCACATGGCACCACTACGCGAAAAGTTTTATTCATGAGTTCCTCGACAAGCAGCAATGAAATCGGGTCGGAGCCGGTTTATCCAAGTTGACTCTGACCCGGGTTATTTTTCTGGGTCCTAGTTGCGGTCTTTGCGCGGCTCGCGGGGCGCGACATACGGCGCCGGAGCCGGGGCTGCAGAGACCACCGGCCTCGGGGGAAGCACGGCCGGCGGCGCGATGACGACAGGCGCCGGGGCCACCACCGGAACGACTGCCGCGACGGGGATCCCGCACACACCCGGAGGGGGCGGCGGGCCGAACGCGCTATGCCAGCACTCGCCGAAGCCGTTCTTCCAGATCTGCGTGCGCGAGCCGTCGGCCCACGCTTCCCGGATGTCGGGAGGGCCGAAATTTTGCGCCTGCGCGGCACCCGTGGCGAAGCCCAGCACCAGGGCGCAAGGCACGATTATGCGAATTGACGTCCTCATGATTTCCTCTCTAAAAAACGACATGCTCCCCTTGCTGGTTCCATGCGATGCATGTGCCGTACTCTGCTCCAGACGCGCCAATCCATCTGTGCTGTGGCGCACACATGGCGCATTTAGAGAGGGGGGACGCGCGGTCAGTCGGTCTTGAGGCCGGCTGCCGTCACGATGGCGGCCATTTTGTCGATCTCCGAACGCACAAAAGCGTCGAATTCCTCGGGGGTCGAAGGCCGGGGCACCGCGCCGCGGCTGGCAAGCTGGGCTTTGACTTCCGGCATCCCAAGCGCGCGCGCGATGTCGGCCGAGACTTGCCTGGTGACTGCCTTGGGCGTAGCCGAAGGCGCGAACACCCCGTACCAGGTGTCGAACTCGAACCCCGGCACGCCGGCCTCCGCCACGGTTGGCACGTCGGGCAGCGCGGGCGAGCGGCTCGACGTGCTTACAGCGAGGGCCAGCAGCTTCCGGTCCTTGACCAGCGGGATGGCCAGACCGATCGGCGCGAACACGAAGTCGATCCGTGCGCCCAGCAGATCGGTCAACGATTCGGGGCCGCCTTTGTAGGCGACGTGAGTCACGTTGATGCCGGCGGCCAGGCGGAACTGCTCGCCGTTGATGTGCATGCCGCTGCCGTTGCCGGCCGAGCCGAAGGTCAATATCCCGGGCTTCTGCTTCGCCGCGGCGATGAGCTCCTTCACCGACTTCGCGCCCGTTGGCGGTACCACGAGCACGTTGGGAACGCCGGCGACTTGCGAGACCGCGGAAAAATCGCGCAGCGGGCTGTACGGCAGTTTCGAGTGGATCGCCGGCGCGATCGCGTGCGCCATCGAGCCCATGAGCAGCGTGTAGCCGTCGCCCGGCGCCTGCGCGACGATGCCTGTAGCGAGGACGCCACCCGCGCCGGGGCGATTCTCCACCACCACCTGCTGTCCCCATGCCTCGCCGAGCTTCACGCCGACCACGCGCGCGAGGTAGTCGGTCTCGCTGCCTGCGGTGAAAGGCACCACGAGGCGCACCGGCTTGGCGGGGAACACTTGCGCGTTGGCCAACGGCGAGGCCAGTGCGAGCGCGGCGACGATGGCGAAGAGTCGGTGCTTCATCATGTGGACCTCCGTGGCTCTCATTGCGCCGGATTGTAATCGTTCATATGATTCGAGCACTCTCGGACAAGCGGATGGCGAATGCAATGAAAGCGGCGAGGAAAAAGGCAACCCCGATGGCGGCCGTGCAGGCGCGCAGGCTCTCCGCGGCCTGCGGCGCCGAGATCACGGGCGTCGACCTCACCCATCCGCTCGACACGGACCACGTCGATGCGGTGCACCGGGCCTTGGGCGAGAACGGCATCCTCCTCTTCCGCAACGCGCACCTCACGCCGGATCAGCACGTCGCGTTCAGCCGGCACTTCGGGCCGCTCGAGGCGCACGTGATCGGCGACTTCGCGCTGCCCGGCCGTCCGGAGATCTTCGTGGTTTCGAACGTCAAGGAAGAGGGCAAGCTCAAGGGGGCGGTCTACGCAGGGCAGTACTGGCATTCCGACCTGTCGTACATGGAAAAGCCCTCGCTGGGGTCCCTGCTGTTGTGCCGGGAAATGCCGGAGACGGGCGGCGACACGATGTTCGCCAATATGTATCTCGCCTACGACACGCTGTCGGACACGCTGAAGAAATTCATCGGCGGGCTCACCGCCGTGCACGATTACAGCCATGCCTACGACACGTACTTCGCGCACCTCAAGGAGCGTCCGCCACTCTCGCCCGAGGCGCGCGCAAAGACGCCGCCGGTCGAGCATCCCATGGTGCGCGTGCATCCGGTCACCGGCCGCACGGCGCTCTACGTGAATCCGGGATTCACCAGGGGCATCGCCGGCATGCCCAAGGAGGAGAGCCAGCCGATCCTGGATTTTCTCTTCCGCCATTCGACGCGGCCGGAGTTCATCTATCGCCACAAGTGGCACGTGAACGACATGATCTTCTGGGACAACCGCTGCGTGATGCACTACGCGCTGGCCGACTACGATTTTTCCGTGCGCCGTCACATGCACCGCACCACGGTCGCCGGCATGCCCACGCACTGAAAAACAGGGACAGACCACGTTTTCCAGGTCAAAAACGTGGTCTGTCCCTGTTTTTCCGCAGCAGGAAGAGGCCGTAATTCCAGGCCACCGCCACGGCGAGGGCGATCGACAGCGCCCAGGCCGAATTCATGTGCGCTGCCGCGACGTGGATCACGCCGAGCGCGATGCCGAAGCCGATGAGCCCCTTGAGCGAATTCACCAGCAGCGAAGCGGTAAAAGGCCCGCCGCAGCGCGGCTGCAGGATCAGCACGAGCGAAGTGAAGACCACCGGATAGGTCGCGAGCGTCCCGGTGGCCGACGGGCCCAGCGCGTTGCTGGCAATGGTGGTGGCGACTACCACGAAGGCCACCAGCGCCGAGCGCAGCGCCAGGTCGAAGCGTACGCGCGGCAGCGGCGGCGCCTTTACCTCGACCACGAAGCGCGCGAGGCCGCGAATCCCCGCCGCAAAGCACACCGCGAACAAAGCGCCGCCTTCGAGGAAAGTCCATTCGCGCAGTTGCAGCAGTGCGGCCACCGCCCACCAGGCGGCCGTTGCCGCGAGCCACGCTACGAACGTGCCATGGCGCTGCGCCACGAAAGCATGCGTCGCGACGAAAGCCACGGTCGCCACCACCGCCACCACGCCCATGCGCGCGGAATTGGAGATGAACTGCGCGCCATGATCGATGGCGAGAAACACGTACACGGGCCCCGTGGAGACCGGCAGCGTGGCGATCATCGATCCGAGGGATGGTCCGAGCCGCTCGGTCGCGCGCGAAGCGCAGACGACGATGACGATCGCGCACGCGATCTTGACGAGGATGAACGAATCGATCTGGAAGCGCCCTGGCGTTAACGCGAAGCCGGCATCCTATGGCTTCGAATCGCGCAGCACCAGCACGTTGCCCGCCACCGAGACCGCCATGCCCGCCACGATCAGCGGATGCCAGGGCAGGTTTTCGAACACGGTGGAGATCGTCAGCGCGACCACCGGCACCATCACGCCGACATAGGAAGCGCGCGCGGGCCCGATGCGTCCGATCAGGGCGAGCCAGGCGCCGAAAGCCGCGACCGAGCCGACGAGCGCGAGGTAGGCGAGCGACAGCAGGTAAGCGGGCGTTGCCTCGAACGCGAGCGTCCTGCCGAAAGCCAGGCCCATCAGCAAGGCGAAGAGGCCGCCGTAGCCCATGCTCCAGGCAATCGTCGGCAGGCCGTACAGGCCGTGCTTGTGGTTGCGATGCGCGAGCAGGCCGCCCGCGGTCGAAACGATGACGGCGAGCGAAGTAAAGAGCGCGCCGAGCACGACGCCCTTTGCCTCGGAAAGGCGCGCGAACTCGGGCCAGAACACCAGCACGATGCCGGCGATGCCGAGCAGCGACCCGGCCGCCATGCGCGCAGTGAGCGGCTGGCCGAAGAACAAGCGCAGGCCGAACATGGCGAGCAGCGGGCAGGCCGAGAAGCCGACCGCGACCAGGCCGGAAGCGAGATATCCTTCAGCGCGGTAAACGCAGATATAACCCGCGCTGTACATCAGCACGCCCATCAGGGCAAGGGCTCCATGCTCGGCGATTGTGAAGCTGAGCGGCAGCCTGCGCAGGCGGCACCAGGCTGCGACGATCAGCGCGGCGAGCAGGAAGCGCCAGGCGACGCTGACCTCCGCGGCCACTGCTCCGAGCTGAAAAGTGATCGCAAACCAGGTCGTGCTCCAGATCGCGACGCAACTGACGAACAGCGTCAGGTTGTTGACGGCCACCGGTCCCTCCCCCAAGGAAGGCCAAGACTAACCGATTGGTGGTGGCGCAACGATCCGCCATCGTGCGGTCTGGACTTGCTGCGTGGACTACTTCTTCTTCTCCAGGCGCTGCAGGATCAGCGCGCGCGTTTCGGCCACCGCTGCCGCATATTGCGGCTCGGGCTGCCTGGCCCGCTCGATCAGGGCGAGGGCTTCGGCATCGCGCCCCTCGTCGGACAATGTCTGTGCAAGGTTGTTCATGACTACGACCGAATCCGGATGGCGCTCGGCCGCGCGGCGCAGGATCGCTTCGGTTTCCTTGAGGTTGCCTTGCGCGTAGTTCAGGTTGGCCAGGCCGATGCTCGCGCCGAGGCTCTCCGGCCAGCGCTCGAGCGCCGCCGTATAGGCGACGACTGCCGCGCGTTTGTCGCCGATCCGCTCCATGGCGGCGATCGCCGCGACATAGCTTGCCTCGACCGCGGTCACCGGGATCCGCCCGGGCGGCATGGTCACCATCGCCCAGTAGCCGCTCTTCTTCCACGTGTATTCGAGGATCGTGAAAGGCATGGCTTCGCGCTCGTTCTTGCCCGAACGCAAATAGAGTTCGCCGGCCGGATAGTCGTAGCCGACGACGACCGCGTAGTGCCAGTTGTCGAAAACCGCGGGGGAGGTGTTCTGCAGGATGACTACGGGATTGCCTGCGGCGACTTCGCGGATCAGGGCGTCGAAGCGCGGCTCGAGCCGGTAACTGACGCGGTCATAGCTGCGCGGCGCGGCCAGCATTTCGGCCTGCAGGCTGCCTTGGCGCTCGGGAATGTAGACCTTGCTGTTGAGCTCCTCCGGCGTCACTTTCACGCCCGACTTGACGAGGACGGTCGCGAGAGCGGAAGGCCCGCACTGATAATCGTCCTGGGGGAAAAACGGGACGTCGGCTACTTCGGCGCGCCCGGGAACGCCCTGGGGCCAGGCGTCGCGCAGCGCCATTGTCTGCGGCACCAGCCCAGCGCAACCACACAGCGCGGCCAGAAAAAAAACGCCCGCCGTGAGGCGGGCGCTGCGGTACAAGGCAGCCGGATTCATGTTTCCCTGCTGAAGGAAATAGCGGCCGGCGTGCCTGTGCTGCCCTGGAGAGCCTTAACGGCGGAACGCGAAGTACCAGACGGCCCAGACGATGAGCAGGATGAGGATCAGCGTGCCCGCGCCCGAATCCGCACCGACCGGCAGGGAGTTGATCTTGCCGGCGAGCGATGCCACTT
Organism: Pseudomonadota bacterium; assembly: GCA_031380765.1. Lineage (GTDB taxonomy): Bacteria > Pseudomonadota > Gammaproteobacteria > Burkholderiales > SG8-39 > SZAS-79. The sequence continues at coordinate 7,621 of JANMXB010000503.1, forward strand.
CGGCGTCGGTCATTGCCGCAACGCGCTCCCTGGCGGACTTGCCGTCGACCCCGAGGGACTGCAGCTGGCTGGCGGTTTCCGCGCGGTTCAAGAAATTCGTCACCGTGTTGCGGTCAGCCTGCGAAGCCGCGGAAGCGACGATCGCGTCCGAGCCGATCATGCCTGCCTGTCCGGACTGGAAGGGCAGCATCGCCATCGCGATAACCAGAAAACTGCAAAGCACTCTCTTAAGGGACGATTTCATTTTCACTATCTCCTGTGTGGTTCGGGTGGGACCTGCGCCTTAAAAAATGTCAACCGGGCTGCCGATGCTCCGGCAGATGGGGCGCACGGTGGACTACAGGCGTGCGTCTCTCACGGACGCGATCATTGCGCCGCGGCGGGCCGGCATCTGTGCGCTGGCGCACACAGCCGGCGCGGCGAAGCTGCTAGTGGGTGCGCAGGGCCCCGCCCGGCGAGGCGCTCAGGCGGGCGGCGACCGGGTGGACTGCGGTCAGCTGTACTGATGAAGCGGCCGGGAGGGCCGCCGTGGGCGTGGGCGCCGGGGTGTCGCCGGCGAGTTTCGCCTGTGCGCGCTCGTCGACATCATAGAGCTTGGCGAAGACGCGCTGCAGCGAATGCACTTCCGGGAGGACGTAAACGATGCCGTTGGTGCCATCGAAGCTGGGCTGCAGGACGTCGTCGAAGAACTTGATCGGCACGTTGATGCAGCCGAACGAAATACGGTTGTCCAGGGGCGTGGGCGTGGCCAGGCGCTGCGGGCGGCGCTCCTTGGGATTGGTGTTGATCACGCGATGCATGGAGATCGCGGCGTCGTAGTCCACCCAGAGGACTTCCTTTCCGCTTGCGTTGCGGCCGAGTGAGGCCACGAAGCGGCCGGCCGGCGTGGTGCGCACTTCGACCGGCATGTCGGAGAATTCGCGCTCGCCGATGCCGGGCACGGAGTCGTCGCCCTTGGCGATGCCAAGCAGCACCGGCGCTGCGCCACGCAGGCGCCCGTCGGGTTTGAATACGTAGAGCTTCGCGGCCTTCTTGTCGACGATCGCGAAAGGCATTCCATGGGTGTCGCCCGAGTCGAGCGCCCAGTCCGCCACGCGGCGGACTTCCCTGGAAGGATCCTCGCTTGCGTAGTCCGCGCGTTTCGGTTGGCCGCCTTCGGTCGGTGCGGGGGGCGCTGCGTGCGCCGGCCCCGCAGCAAGAAGAGCAGCGCAAACGCTGCTCGCGAGAAATGAAACGAGCCTCCCGGTACCGGCGCGCAGGAGATTCGCGCCGGCCCGGAAGGCTTCGTTGGGACTGCTGCAGCTCCCCAACTGCATTTGTGCTTCCTAGTTGCGGTCGCGCCTGGCTTCGCGCGGCGCCACATACGGCGCGGGTGCGGCCTGGACCGGCGCTGCAACCGGTGTGGCTTGGGCGAGCTGGATCGGCACCAGCTTCACGAAGCCGTCGCCGCCTTTCATGCCTGCCTGGTAGTCGCTGCTGGCGGTTGCGGTCGACTTGCCGTCGCCGCCATTGCCATAACCCGCGCCGCCGCCGCCACCGCCGTCACGCGGACCACCGCGTCCTGGCTGCCCCGTTGGGATACCAGCCACAGGCATCGGCGCGCCGTCCTGCGCGGGCCGCTCGAAGCGACGACCATGCTCCGGATCCGGCAGGATGCCGCCGTTGCCGCCGCTGCCCAGACCGTTCACCCCGGGAGCACCTTGGCCTTCGGCGATGACGCCGTTCGGCCCGGGCGCGGGAATGCCGCGCGCCGAAGCAACCATGTAACCCTGCGGCTGCGGAGCACGCGCCCACGTGTCGGCGCCGCGGAATCCGGCGACAACCTCGTTCGAGTAGGCCTTGGTGATCGAGGTCGGCGCACCGTCTTCGCCGTTGCCGCCGACGATGAATCCAGGCGTGCCGCCACGGCCACCCGTGCCGAGCGTCAGCTTGTAGACGCCGGGGGCAAGATAGGTGGTGGTCTTGTACGGGACCGCGCCCGCGCCGCCGCCGCCCGAAGCGAGCATTCCGCCGCCGCCGCCGCCGCCGCCGCCGCCGCTCAACGTAACTTCATAGGTGCCTTCCATGAGCTGCGGCTGGGGGTACTGGGCCAGGTTCGGAAAATCGCGAACCGACGAGGGGCCGTCTTTCGGCATCACCGTCAGGAAGCACTGGCGGTTGATCGCGCCGTCGGGTGCCCCCGCGGCAGTGAAGAACTGCTGGCTGTTTTCGAAGAAAGTCGCGCATTGCGGTACATCCTGCGCGAAAGCCGGAGCCGACGCGGACGCCAGAGCCAGCAGGGCCATGCGGATTTCGGATTTCATGGTGCCTCCAAGTGAAGAACGTGTTCGAAAGGTTCATTCGGCACGAAACCCTGCCACTGCCTGGGTCTCGATGACATTGCCAATGTAGCTATTCGAATTGCGTCCCACTATGGGAGTCTTTCTGATCTTGGCGTCCGCGCTTGGCGCAAGGCGCGAGTAGGAGAATTCCTACACCGTGCAATGCGCCGGATTCACAGATCCCACTCCATTTCGGTCGGCGCCGGAAGCGCCTTCGCAGCATCGCGCGCGTGCCGGTCGACGTCGTACCAGGCGAACACGTCGCTCAGCGGGAGCACCTCGGGCAGCACGTACACGATGCCGCTGGTCGCCGCGAACGAACGGCTGATGACGTCCTTGAAGAACGGAATCGGCACGTTGATGCATCCGAACGAGATGCGGTTATCCAGGGGCGTCGGGGTGGCCAGCCTATGCGGGCGGCGCTCCATCGGCTTGGTGTTGATCACCGGGTGCATGGAGATCGCCGTGTCGTAGTCGACCCAGAGAATTTCCTTTCCGCTGTAGTTGCGTCCCAGCGCAGCCTCGAAGCGGCCGGCGGGTGTGGTGCGGTCCTGCACTCGGATGGCGGAGAGTTCGCGTTCGCCAACGCCGGGCGCTGAGCGATCGCCGAGCGCAATGCCGAGCAGTGCCGCGGCCGCGCCGCGCAGAGTACCATCCTTGTCGAACACAAAAACCCGCGCCGCTTTCTTGTCGACAATTGCGAACGGCAGGCCTTTGCTGTCGCCCGAATCGACGACCCAGTCGGCCACATGGCGTGCGTCGCGCCCGGGTTTCTCGAGCCCGAAGTCGGCATGCTTGCCGCGCGGCTCGGTGGAAACGTCGAGCGCAAACGAAGCCGCGGCGAAAATGAAGCCCGCAAACATCATCAACATGCGCAGCGCTGCGCGGAAAATCCGGTGGTTCATTTGCCTCCCCAAAAAATGGAACAGGCCCCGCGCCGCAAATTCGCGCGGGGCCTGCAATGCGCTTCCTAGTTACGATCTCGTTTTGCTGCGCGCGGAGCCACATAAGGCGCAGGTGCAACTTGCGCCGGGGCTGCCATGGGCGCCATCGGGGTTGCCTGGGCGAGCTGGATCGGACGCAACCTCACGAACCCGTCGCCGCCGTCGTTGCCGCTGCGCTTGTCGCCGAACCCATCGGTCGACTTGCCGTTGCCCCCATTGCCGAAGCCCGCGCCGCCGCCTCCGCCGCCGTCATGCGTGCCGCCAAGTCCGGGCGCACCGGTGCTGACGCCCGCGACGACCATCGAGCCGCCGTCCTGCGATGCAATCTCGCCGTTGCCGTTCTTGTCCGGCAGCCGGCCACCCGCGCCGCCGTTGCCGCGGCCGTCAACACCACGGCCACCTGAACTGTCGGCGCCGGGGCCACCTATCGATCCGCGTCCGGCCGAGGCCACCGTGTAGGTCTGCGCACCGCGGCCCGTCCACGTGTCGGCGCCGTTGAAGCCGGCGATCAACTCATTCGTGTACGCCTTGGTGATGCTGGTCGGGTTGCCGTCGCCGCCGCTGCCGCCGCCAGTACCGGCTTTGCCGCGCGTGCCGATCGTCAGCTTGTAGACGCCCGGGGTGAGGTATTGCTGCGTGACTGCCGGCACCGCACCGGCTCCGCCACCACCCGCAGAGAACAACCCGCCGCTGCCGCCGCCGCCGCCGCCGCCGCTCAGGAGGATTTCATACGTGCCTTCCATGAGCTGGGGCGAGGGATACTGCGCGAGGTTCGGGAAACCGGCCAGCGAAGACGGGCCGTCTTTCGGCATTACGGTGAGGAAACACTGCCGGTTCACGGCATCGATCGGCGCGTTCTGCGCCGAAAAGAAATTCTGGCTGTTGTCGAAGAGGGCTGCGCACTGCGGAATGTCCTGCGCGAACGCGGGTGCCGACGTCGAGGCCAGGACCAGCAAGGCCATGCGGATTTCGGTTTTCATATTGACTCCAAGATTGGGTACTTCGTGACGGTCTGACGTCGCCTTAGCGCACGCACAGAAGGATGTCCTGCGTGTATGAGCGGACATTACGTGCAAGAGGAATGGGAGTCTGTTCGTCAACGAACACACTCCTGGGTAAAGTTCAAAGCCACCCAAAATAAAAATGGCGCGAAGGCCGGGCGTCGTGCGCCGGCGGCTCGCGCCACTCGTTACGTATCGCTTTCCCGGCGCGTCAGGCGGCCGTTCAATCCACGCCCATTGCCAGGGGCGCGCTGCGAATTTCTTCCGCCCTGCCCAGCGCCATCCTGCGCTCGGCCTTGGCCAGGCGCAGGCACCGGAGGTGTTCGGCACGGTTCAGCGGCTTGCATTTTGCGGAGGCATTCGCATAGGCAGCCTTCGCCGCGGCCACGGCCTGCGCATACGTATGTCCGAGAGCCCCTTGCGCTTCGGCCTTCGCGGTTTTGATGCAAGCAGCGCGCGCGGCAGCGGCGAGGGCCTTGCAGTGCTTTGCCCTGGCGCTGTATTCGCTGCGCGTTGCGGCGGCCGCGGCGTCGTACGCAGCGGAGGCCGAAGAAGGGAGCGGAAGGAGCGACAGAAAAAGCGCTGCCAGCACTGCTGCAAGCGCGTTCGATGAGCGCAGCGAGCTTTGCATAAGCGCCAATACAATATCGATGGGAATCGATTCATGCTAGGGCGCGCGCGCTCGCAAAACTGTGCGGTACCGCACGGAGAAAAACGGCGCGCGCGCCGCATAATCGCGTTCGAAGAATGCAGCAGGAAGCGCCAGATTTCCATCATTGTGTCCCGCATAGTGAAGTGGACGGCAGGGCTGCTGCTCGCGTTGCCGCTCGTCGCGATCGCGCTCATCGCGATCTTCGGATGGAACTGGGCGCGGGGCCCGCTCGAGCGCACGGTCACCGAGCGCACCGGCCGCCAGCTGGTCATCGGCGGCGACCTGAGCGTGCACCTCGGGTGGCCTTCGCCACGTGTAGATGCGCACGCGGTCACCTTCGCAAATCCGGCCTGGGCGAAGGAAAAGCAGATGATCGCCGTGGACCATGTCGAATTCACGATCAATCTCGCCGAGCTGCTGCGCCACCGGCTCGTGTTTCCCGAGGTGAGCCTCACGCGTCCGGTGGTGTTCCTCGAGCAGGCCGCCGACGGGCGCAAGACGTGGCTGCTCGACCTCGACCAGTCCGATGAGTCGGCGCGCATCCCGATCGGGCGCCTCATGCTCGATCGCGGCCGGCTCGGCTATGACGACGTCAAGAAGAAGACGAGCGTTGTGGCCGATATCTCCACCGAGGACGCGCAGCGGGTCGACGGTAGGGCGCGTCTGGATGCGCCTGGCGAGGGCGGTGTGGTCTTCAGCGCAAAAGGGCTCTACAAAGGCCTCGCGCTCGCCGTGAGCGGCGCCGGTGGCTCGGTGCTCAGGCTGCACGACACCAGCGTGCCCTACCCGCTCAGGGTCGCCGGCACAGTTGGCAGCACCGCCATCAAGGCCGACGGCACGGTTACAAGCCTGCTGAAATTCGTCGCACTCGACATGCAGCTCGCCCTGCGTGGCCCGAGCCTCGCGCAGCTGTATGCCGTTTTAGGCATCCCGTTCCCGGAAACCAATCCTTATACGACCGCGGGGCACCTCGTGCACAGCGGGACCACCTGGCGTTACGACAAGTTCACCGGCGTGGTGGGCAAGAGCGATGTGGCCGGCTCGCTGCAGGTCGATACGGGCGGTGCGCGCCCCTTCGTGCGTGCGGGCCTCGCCTCGAAGGTGCTCGAGTTCGAGGACCTTGGACCGCTCATAGGCTCCAAAGCGCCCGCCGAGCCCGTGCCACGCAAGGTTTCCAATGTTCCCGCGCCGGCGGCGGTGGCCGGCCCCCACGTGCTGCCCGACATCCCGTTCAAGACCGATCGCTGGTCGGTGGTCGATGCGGATGTCACCTTGCGCGCCGGCACCATCAGGCGCGCCAAGGCGCTGGCGCTCGAGAATCTCAACACGCACCTGAAAATGCAGAACTCGGTGGTGACGCTCGATCCTCTCGACTTCGGCTTCGCCGGCGGGCATCTCAAGAGCGTGATCACGCTGGACGGCGGCAAGGATCCGATCCAGGCGCGCGCGAAGATCGCCGCGCGCAAGCTCCAGCTCGGCAAACTGTTTCCGGCCGTCGACCTGAGCAAGGCGAGCATCGGCGAAGTCAACGGCGAATTCGACCTTGCGGGCAGCGGCAATTCGGTCGGGCGCATGCTCGCGACCTCCAACGGACGCGCCGGATTGCTGGTCGCGAACGGCGAGATCAGCGAGCTGCTGATGCAGCAGATCGGCCTGCACCTCATCGAGATGCTGCAACTCAAGCTCACGGGCGACAGGCGCATCAAGCTGCGCTGCGGGGTGGCCGACTTCGCCGTCAAGGCAGGTGTCATGCAAGCGAATGCGCTGATCCTCGATACCGACGTCACCACGGTCCTCGGGAGCGGCAGCGTCGACCTGGGCCATGAGACGCTCGACCTCACGCTGGCGCCCAAGACCCGCCGCTTCAGCCCGGTCGCGCTGCGCGGACCGATCTACGTGCGCGGGACGTTTTCCAATCCGAAGGTGGACCTCGACATCCCGCGCATCGCAGCGCGCGGCGCCGGCGCCTTGCTGCTCGGCCTGGTCAATCCGCTGCTGGTGTTGCTGCCGCTGTTCGAGCCCGGCCCCGGCGTCGATCCAGAATGCGCGCGGCTCATCCAGGACGTGCGCAAGATCGTGCCGCACGCGCCGGCGGCAACCGCGCCAGTGGCCGCGCGGTAGTTAATAAGTCAGGCAAAAAAAACGGGCCTTGCGGCCCGCCAATCCTACGAGGAGTCCTGGAGAAACGGTTACTTCGTTCCCGTGCGTGCTTTTGCGTCATTGATGCAGCGGGTCTTGGCATCGCCCGCGAGCGCATCGCAGCGCTCCTTGGCTGCCGCGTAATTGGCGTCGCGCTTGTCTTCTCTGGCGTCCTTGCGCGCCTCGGCGACTTTCTCGCCCGCATTGGTCACGGCCTTGCTCGTCTTCATGTCGGCCTTGGCGTTCGCCTTGGCCGTGGTGTGGGCGGCCTTGGCGTCCTTCACGCACACGTCCTTGGGGTTGCCCTTGAGGTCGTCGCATTTTTCCTTGGCCACTTTATAGTCGGCATCGGCCTTGGCCACGCGAAGCTTGTACTGCGCCTTCGGGGTGCCCTTCTCGCGCGCCTCGAGGTCGGCCTTGGCGATCTTCTCCGCGCCCTTCGCCTCGGCCATGCAGATGTCCTTGGCGTTGGCTTTCATATCCTTGCACGCGGCCTTGGCCGACTTGTACTGCGCTGAGATCTGGTCCTTCTCGGCTTTGACGGCGGTCCTGTCCATCGCTGCGGTGGCAGTGCCTGCGAAGGCGAATGCGAGCAGCGCAGCGAGCGCCGAGGTCTTGAGTTGCGGTGCGAATTGCATGATCGACTCCGGGAAGATTGGGTGAAAGGGACTTAAGTGCGACCAGCTTATGCCAGCTGCGGGGCCATGTTTGTTCGGTAGTGCACACAACGAAAACGCGCACGGCCGCGCTGCAAACGTCGGAACGCTGCATCGCGGCCGGCTTGCGGCGGGTTATTTTTGCGGTGCGGGAACCACGACGATGGTATCGCCGGTCTTGCCACGCTGGCCAGTGGCGCCGGTGTCACCGGTCGATCCGGTTGCGCCCGTGCTTCCGGTTGCGCCTGTCGCACCCGTGTAGCCGGTCGAGCCAGTGGACCCGCTGGATCCGGTCGCGCCCGTGGCGCCTGTGGCGCCGGCCGGTCCTGGAACTGCAACCGTCGGTCCTGGAACAACTACGGTGGACGGAGGGGTCACGACCGTCGCCTTTTCGCACGCGCCAAGCGCCATCGCGAGCAGCGCGGCGGTAAAGACCATTGATTGCTTCATGAGAATTCCTTTTTTGAGTGTGTACGCGAGCCGCGCTCGAGGAAACGTTTGCGGGAGAGCAGGGGCAAGCTACGCGCCAAACGCAAGGCAGTCCGTTCGGTGCCGCACTTATACGTGGTGCACTGCGTTCGCTTGCGTACAGATCGAATCGACGTGCGGGCGGACACTGGCATCCCCGCGTTGGCTGGGCCGGCGCAGTGCCGCTGTGTCAAGAAGGGAGGAAGAATGTCTAGCGTCCTCAGGGTTGCCGCCTTGTTTTTGTCTCTTGCCGCGGGCGGCTGCGCG
>JANMXB010000562.1:0-7027 GCA_031380765.1 Pseudomonadota bacterium
CCTGGTCGCGAAAACAGTGGCCCGCCCCGAGCAGGAGCAGGCTCTCCCGCGTGAGCTCGTCCGCGCCGATGCTCTTTCTTTTTTCCCACGGGTGCCCCTGCGGCATGGCCACCAGGAACGGCTCGTCGTACACCGCGCGCGTCGAGATGCCGGGCTCATCGAAAGGCAGCGCAATGACGATGACGTCGACTTCGCCCTGCTTGAGCGACTCGGCCAGCTTGTGGGTGAAATTCTCCTGGATCATCAGCTGCATCGCGGGCGCCGTGCGGCGCAGGATCGGGATCAGCTTGGGCAGAAGGTAAGGACAGATCGTGTAGATCGCCCCCAGGCGCAGGATACCAGCCAGCGGATCGCCGCCGGCCTGCGCGATCTCGCGAATCCGCGCCGCCTCCTCCAGCACGCGCTGCGCCTGCTCGACGACCTGCTGCCCCGTGGGCGTGACCGAGACTTCGCCCGGGCCTCGCTCGAAGAGCGCGGTGCCCAGCTCTTCCTCGAGTTTCTTGATCGCCACCGAAAGCGTCGGCTGGGAGACGAAGCACGATTCGGCGGCGCGGCCGAAATGCCTTTCGCGCGCGACCGCGACGATATAGCGCAACTCGGTCAGGGTCATGGCAGAACTGGAGGGAGGACCTGCGCGCGGATGAAAGCATCGATCGTCGCCGTCAGCTCTCGTTCCTTGCCCGCATAGACGTGGTCTGCGCCGGCGATCCGGACCTGGCGGCCCCCGGTGATCGAACCGACCGTCATGCGGCGGCGCCAGTCGGCACGCAGTACGTTTGGCAGATCGTGTTCGCCATACACGTCGAGCACCGGAACCCTGACGTTGCGCATGTTTGCGTAACCGCCGGTGAGGCCCATGCAGACCCACGCGACGAAGGGCGAGGCGGGCGTCGACTCGTAATACACGTTGCTCATCCAGGAGCCCATGCTGTGGGACAGCAGCACGGTGCGTCCGATGCCTTTCGCGTTCAGCCATCGGGTCGCGCTGCGGATGCGCTCGACTGCCTCGGGGAACACCGTGGGGTAGTAGTCGTTGAGTCCGGCGTCGGCCTTCTGCACGGGCATCTGGATGGACAGGGTCGTGTATCCGGCATCCGCGAGGCTGGCACGCAGCGCGCCGATCACGCCGTGGTCCGGATGCACGCCGACACCGTGCACGAGAAGGATCGCGGCGCGTGCGTTTGGCGTTTCGGTCAGGAGTCCGAGAAATTTTCGGCCGCCCGGCGCTTCGAGCCAGACCGCTTCGCCGACCACCAGGCCCGGAACGATCTCTGCGGACCAGCGCTTCTCCCGCTCGTAGTCCTGTGCCTGCAGCGCAAATGACAGCAACCCCAGCAACAAACAAAGGCAGCCCCGGATCATTTTGCCGGTCAGGTGCGCGCGGAGATGCGCGTTGAAATGAAATAAAGCGGCAGCCCCGCCGCCATGACCGCAATGCCGCCGAGAACCGCTATGCCGAAACTCGGGCCGTAAGGACCGCGGATGAAGTCGATGCTTGAATAGAGCATGTAGGCGCAGGACGCGCAGAAGGCGACCGGGACCACGGGATAGCCCGGCACGCGGAAGGACGGACCCTCACCGGCTGCGTCTTTCGCACGGAACACGAACAGGGTGATCCCGGTAAGCAGGAAGAAAGTCCAGAAGACCGGCGAGGTGTACGCAACCATCGCCGAGAATCCATCGGGGGTGAAAGTGCCTGCGAAAATCAGCAGCAGCGTGACCGCGCCCTGCCACAGGAGGGCCGTGGCCGGAGTGCTGCCGGACTCGCGCCAGCGGCCGAGATGCGCGAAAACCGCAAAATCTCGACCCAGCGCGTAGCTCGTGCGCGCACCGGTGAAGATCGCCGCGTTGATCGTCGTGAATGCGGAGATGCAGACGATGACGGCGAGAATGATCGCGCCCTTCTCGCCCGCGATCATGCGCATCACGTCAGCGGCCACTGCCTTCGACGCTTTCATGCCGGCGATGCCGAGGGCGGCAAGATAGCCCACGTTCACCAGCATGTAGAGCGCGGTGACCGCAACGATGCCCCAGACGAGGATGCGGGTCATGTTTTTCTTCGGCTCGCGCACCTCGCCGCCCAGATAGGCGGCCTCGTTCCAGCCGCCGTAGGTGAGCAGCACGAAGATCATCGCCAGGCCATACGATCCGCCGCTGGACGCGGCCGGGGCGGAGGCGGGCTGCGCATTCGTGCCAACCATGATTCCGCCAATGGCAACGCCCACCAGTCCCACGATCAGCAGTGTCTCCATGACTTTCTGCAGCCCTTTGCTCTGCAGCGTCCCCACGAGATTGAGCGCGGTCAGGGCGATCACGCTGAGCCCGGCGTAGATTGCAGCGCTGTGCGCGCCCAGCGGCAGAATCTGCGTCGCATAGTCGCCGAACACGAATGCCACCGCCGCGATCGCCCCGGTCTGGATCACGGTAATCCTCGACCAGGCAAACAGGAAGGCGGTTCCCCGCCCCAATCCGCGCGCCAGAAACGCATACTCACCGCCGGTGTCGGCGTGCCGCGCGGCAAGCTCCGCGTAGACCAGCGCCCCGGCCAGCGAGATCAGGCCGCCGGCAAGCCATGCCAGCAGGAACTCGGCGCCCGAGGACACGTTGCCGGCGACCACCGAGGGGGCTTTGAATATGCCCACGCCGATCACCATGCCGACCATCAGGAATACGCCGTCGAAAACCGAGAGCAGCTGCCGCGGCTCCGCGCTTATCTTTTTCTGGTTGCCGTCCATGGGATCGTCCGTTGTTGTTCGCCGTCCGAGACGAGCACCTCGCCCGCCATCCGTTCGCCGCTTATTGTGCCCCTGAAAAGGTGGTTCCACGCCTTGCCGCCGACCAGGCCGGTGATTGCCATCTTGATCTCGGTGCCGCGCAGGCGGGTGGCCCGCACCGTGAGGTCGCGCCCGCTGCCCGCCAGCCGGGCGCTCAGGCCCACGGCCTGGAATACCTGGCCGATGTCGAATTCCCAGGTGCCGCCCTGCTGCGGCACTTCGGCCACCCAATGGCCGCGGGCATCGGCGGGAACGATCCACAGGTGCACGCGCGACTTGCCGCCGAGGCCGACCGGCTTTTCCGGAGTACGCAGCTCGATCGTCTCGTCGGGCTCCCATTCGCCCATGCTCCAGTCATGCGACACCAGTCGCGTGCCGGGCTTGAGGGTGAGAAGCCTGGGCCGCAGCTTCAGGTTGAACTCGGGCAGCAGGTACATGGTGACGACCGAAGCCGGCGCGAGGTCGGTGTCGAAAAGATCCTGCGCGACGAATTCGGTGCGCTCCGCGACACCCGCAGCCGCAGCGTTTTCGCGGCCTTTGGCCACGAGCGTGGGGTCGATGTCGATTCCGCGCGCACGCGCACCGCGCTTCGCCGCCCCGATCACGATGCGCCCGTCGCCGGAGCCCAGATCAATGACGTAGTCGCCAGCCCCCACGTCCGCGATACGCAGCATCCTGTCGACTACTTCCTCAGGCGACACGACGAAGGGCACGGTCCCGTCGTCCCAGGCCCAGCTCTGCGCGTGGGCCGCGACCATCGCGAAAAGACACACGGCCGCGGCCAGACGCGCGCGCAGTTTCATTGCCTTTGCGCGCTCCACGCCATGCGTTCGGGCGCACGCGTGCCGGTCAGGATTTCGCCTTCCATCCGCTCACCGCGGATACGCGCGGCAAGTCGATGAATTCCGTCGCGTCCACCCAGCCTGCCCGCGACGACCAGATGGAGATCTTCGCCCAGCAGCCGCGCTGCGCGCACTTCGAGCGGCGGACCTGTTGCGGGATTCCGACCAACGGCCAAGACGCGCGCCTTGACGATCTGGAACGTCTGCTCGATGTCGATCGCGATTCGCTCACCGCCGATCTCGCTCGTCCAGTGGCCGCGCGCGTTCGCCGGCACCACCCACAGGAATACCTGGCTGATGCCCACCGGCGCGACGGGCTTGTCCGGCACGCGGATCGAAGTCCATTCGTCCGGCGGCCAGTCGCCAAGGTTGTAGTCGTGCGCGACGATACGCGTGCCCGGCTTGAGCTCTTTGAGCAATTTCGGGCGCAGCTGCATCGCCACGTCGGGCAGCAGGTAAAAAGCCACCACCGTCGCTTTCGACAGGTCGGTATCGAAAAGGTCTTTCACCTCGAACGAGACTTTGCCCGCCACCCCTTCGAGCAGGGCGTTCCTGCGGGCTAATTCGACCAGCGGCGGGTCGAGGTCCACGCCCAGCCCCCGCGCGCCGTAGCGCTTGGCGGCCGCGATCGGAATGCGACCATCACCGGAGCCAAGGTCGATCAGGTAGTCCTCCGGCCCGACATCGGCCATGCGCAGCATGCGGTTCACGACTTCGTCCGCACTGATGACAAAGGGCGTGAAGTTGTCGTCCTGCGCGTGCGATTGCGCGGCGCAGGCTGAGAGGACGAGGGCGATCAGCGCTCGGCGAAGGGAAGCTGGTTGCATGGCGGGCGCCATGATAGCCGAGCCCATGCCCTCCGGCAGCGGCGTTTCGCCTGTCTGACTTGTCAGGCGTGAAGGGATAGTATTTGCGTGGGTAACAGTTTCTCCCCGAGGACGCACGAGGCCATGAATCCATCCTACGACGCGGTGATCCGCGAAGCCGATATCTACGACGGGACCGGATCCCCGCCCGTGACCGGAGACGTCGCGATTGCCGATGGCCGCATCGTTGCGATCGGCGCCGCCTCCGGCACGGCGCGCCTCACTATCGACGGCCGCGGCAAGGCCGTCGCCCCGGGATTCATCGATGTCCACACGCACGACGACTTCGCCGCGCTTGTCCATCCGGACATGGGCTTCAAGCTCTGCGGCGGGGTGACCACCTGCATTGTCGGCAACTGCGGCATGGGCGTGGCGCCGCATGCTGCGGCAATGGCGATGGCCCAGGTGCTGCATCCGCGGATCACGCTGCCGGAATGGAAAGGCACGGCCGGCTACGTCGGCCATCTCGATCGCAATCCGCCGGGGGTCAACATCGGCGTGCTCGTCGGCCACGGCACTGCGCGGCTGGCTGCAATGGGCCCGGCCGCGCGCGAACCCGATGCCCGCGAGATGGACCACATGAAAGCCACCCTCCAGGAAGGGCTCGACGCGGGCGCGCTCGGCTTGTCCTCGGGACTCGTTTACGATCCGGGCCGCCATGCGACGACGCACGAGCTGGCCGAGCTCGCCTCGCTCATGCGCGGGACGGGTGCGCTGTACGCAACCCACATGCGCGACGAAAGCGACGGCCTGCTTGGATCGGTCAATGAGGCGATCGCAATCGGCGAGCGCGCCGGCGTGCCGGTGCAGATCTCGCACCACAAGGCGTCGGGGCGCTCGGCCTGGGGCCTGGTGAACCAGTCTTTGCGGCTGATCGAACAGGCGCAGGCCCGCGGCCTCGACGTGCATGCGGACCAGTACCCCTATACGGCTGGAAGCACCGTTCTCCAGGCTGTGTTTCGCGACGGCCGCTTCGGCGGCGGTATCGGGTCGATGCGGCCCGAAGACATCGTCATCGCATCCACCGCCGCCCATCCCGAATGGGAGGGCAGGAGCATGGTGGAACTCGCCGCGCTCATGGCGTGCGAACCAGAATCGGCAGCGGCGCGCATCCTTGCCGAGGATTCGGGCGTCACCGTCATCCTGCACATGATGAGAGAAGAAGACGTGCGAACCGTGATGCGCCACCCAAGCACCATGATCGGCTCCGATGGCATCCCGACGCTCGAAGGCAAGCCGCACCCCCGGCTGTACGGAACGTTCGCGCGGGTTCTAGGCAAGTACTCGCGCGAGGAAGGCTTGTTTCCCATCGCCGAAGCGATCTACAAAATGACCGGCTTCGCGGCGGCCAAGTTCGGGCTCGCGGGACGCGGCGAGCTCAAAGCCGGCGCCCACGCGGATGTCGTCGTGTTCGATCCGAAGCGCATCATCGACTGCGGAACGTTCGAAGATCCGCACCGGCCGCCCGCGGGAATCGAAGCCGTGTTTGTCAACGGCGTGCTGGGTCTGAGCGCGGGCAATCTTACTGGCGCGCGTTCCGGCACAGCGTTGAGGCGCCGTTCCGCCTGAACATCGATGTCAGTAAGTTCCCCGGACATTGGCTCTGGGACTAGGCCTAGTGGCATCGAATGTCAGTAGCGACTATCACTGGACGGGGTCGGAGGGCCCGTGGTCCGGATACGCCCAGCACGTCCCAGGCGAGAGCGACACGTCGATCTCGCTGCCGATCTGGTGCCGCGTCGCGGTGCCCAGTTCGAGCGCTTCGAGGTGCTGGCCGAACAGCTCGATGTCGTAGACCGTCTGGGTGCCGAAGTAGCGGCAGTCGAGCACGCGCCCGCGATAGGCATTGACAGCGTCCCGCCGTCCGAGGGCGACGCTCTCCGGACGCACCGCGACGCGCACCGCTTCGCCGGCCGATACCGCCTGCATCGACGTCACCTGCATCCGCTGGCCGCCGATTTCAACCATCCCGTTTGCAACCAGCCTGCCCGCAATCTCGTTCGAGGCGCCGGTGAAGTTGGCGACAAAAAGCGTGGAGGGACGATTGTAGATTTCATTGGGGGGCGCCATCTGCAGCAGCTTTCCGTCGCGCATGACGCCGACGCGGTCGCCAAGCACCACCGCCTCGGCCTGGTCGTGCGTGACGTACAGCGCAGTCATTCCCGTTCGCTTGAGGATGCGGCGCAGTTCATCCCGCAGCCTCAGGCGCAGCTTCGCGTCGAGGTTTGACAGCGGCTCGTCGAGAAGCAGCAGCTGTGGATGGTAGACAAGGCTGCGCGCCAGGGCCACGCGCTGCATCTGGCCGCCTGAAAGGGCGGTGACCGGCCGGTCGATGTATTCGGACAGGCCGACCAGCTCGAGCGTCTCGATGACCTTGCGCCTGGCATCCACACTGGAGCCACCGCGATGCTTGAGCGGATACATCACGTTCTGGCGCACGGTCATGTGGGGCCAGACTGCATACGACTGGAAGACCATCCCGATATCACGCCGCCGCGGGGGAACCATGATGCCTTCGGCCGGGGAGGAAACAGTTCGGCCGGCG
>JANMXB010000564.1:0-14068 GCA_031380765.1 Pseudomonadota bacterium
CGATCTGGTAGATCGACGCGTCGGTCGAATAGCGTCCGCGCGAAGGCGCGTCGAAAAGAACCTCGCCGTCGACTTCGCGCGATAAGCGCCCGGCGAGCGAAGAATCGCCCGGCCTGGTCCTCATCAGGCGGATCGGCACGGACTTTGCGCCCCCCAGGACCTTGTCGGGCGCGTTCACGCGTTCAGGCCGCGGCCGCGGCGCTCTGCTCGAGCGCGGCCATTACGCTCGCCACCTTGTGCGCGAGGTGCTCCGCCAGCAAGCGCTTGAGGCGCGCGGCATCGCGCGCGGCCAGGGCACTGAGGATCTCCTCGTGTTCGCGGACCGCTGCATCCCAGCGCTCCTGCGACAGGTTGGCCATGTAGCGCGCGCGCCGCACGTTGGCGTTGAGTTGCCGGTACGTGTTGGTAAGCACTTGGTTGCCGGAAGCCTCGATGATCCTGAGGTGAATGAGCTGGTTGAACTTGAAGTACCCGGCCAGGTCGCCGCGCGCATGATGCGCAAGCATTTCGAAGTGCAGCGCGCGGATTTCGGCGATTGCGGCCTCATTCGCATTCGCACACGCAAGCTCGCCTGCCAGGCTTTCCAGCGCTCCCATGACGGCAAGCGTGTCGGCGATGTTGGCGGCTTTGAGCGGCGTCACGATCGCGCCGCGATTGGGCAGCAGCTCGACCAAGCCTTCGGTGGCCAGCATCTTGATCGCCTCGCGCAAAGGTGTTCGCGAGATGCCGAGTTGCTCGCAAAGCACGCGCTCGTTGAGCCGTGTGCTCGGCGCGAGCTCGCCTTGCACGATCCGATCGCGCAGCTGGTCGATGACTTCCTCGTGCAGCGGACGCCGCTCGATCCGGCGCTCAATCCGCGCCTGGCCAAGATTTTCTATCGTTCCCATGGTCGCACCCAGTTGCCAACGCGCAGATTTGCATTCATAATACAAAAAATAACGAGTGGACGCAATGCTGCACCCCTCTGCTGCAGCTTACATCCGGTTTTGAATGCAAAATTGGAGGTTCGCATGAGATATCACGCCGGTCGCCATTTTCTCCAGATCCCCGGCCCCACCAATGTGCCGGACAGGGTGCTGCGGGCGATCGATTTTCCGACCATGGATCACCGGGGTCCCGATTTTGCCGCGCTTGGCAAAGCGTGCATCGGCGGGCTCAGGAAGGTGTTCAAAACCAAAGCGCATGTGGTGATCTATCCCGCGTCGGGCACCGGTGCTTGGGAGGCAGCCCTCGTCAATACGCTATCCCCGGGCGACCGCGTCCTCATGAGCGAAACCGGCCAGTTCGCTGCGCTCTGGCAGAAACTCGCGACACGCTTGGGCCTGGTGACCGAATTGCTGCCCGGCGACTGGCGGCACGGCGTCGATCCCGCGGCAATTGAAAAACGCCTCGTCGAGGATACGGGCCACGCAATCAAGGCCGTCTGCGTCGTACACAACGAAACCTCCACCGGCGTGACCTCGCGCATTCCCGAGGTACGCAAAGCCATCGATGCAGCGAAGCATCCCGCTTTATTCATGGTCGATACGATCTCGTCGCTGGCGTCGATCGATTACCGCCATGACGAATGGGGCGTGGACGTCACCGTTGCGGGCTCGCAGAAGGGCCTCATGCTGCCGCCCGGACTCTCGTTCAATGCAATCAGCGAAAAAGCGCTTGCCGCCTCGCAAAGCGCGAAGCTGCCGCGCGCTTACTGGGCCTGGGACGAAATGCTCGCCAGCGGCAAGGCCGGCTATTTCCCCTACACCCCGGCCACCAACCTCCTGTACGGCCTGTCCGAAGCCCTCGACATGCTGTTCGAGGAAGGCCTCGACAATGTGTTCGCGCGCCACCAGCGGCATGCCGAGGCTACCCGCAGGGCTGTCCGCGCGTGGGGCCTCGAAGTACTCGCCCTCAATCCGGCCGAATATTCCGGCGCCCTCACCACGGTCATGGTGGCGGCCGGCGTCGACGCGGACGAAGTACGGCGCGTGATCCTCGAGAATTTCAATATGTCCCTGGGAACCGGTCTTGGCAAGCTCGCGGGCAAGGTGTTCCGCATCGGCCACCTCGGCGATTTCAGCGATCTCGCGCTCTTGGGCACGCTCGCCGGTGTCGAGATGGGCCTCGGCCTGGCGGGCGTTTCGATCAAGAAGGGCGGCGTGCAGGCGGCGATGGAGTATCTCGCCGACAGCCATCGGGCGCCGGCAGAAAAGCGCGCAGCTGCGTAGTACCGTAGTACGCAAGCAAAGACATAAGGAGGAGTCATGTTGCAGAGGTTCTTGGTGGCCGCGCTCGCGACCCTATCGATTGCGCCGGCCGCATTTGCCCAGCCCTATCCAAGCAAGCCGATCCGCATGATCGTCGGCTTTCCGCCGGGCGGCGGCACCGACGTGGTGGCCCGCGTGATCGGCCAGAAGCTCTTCGAGTGGTACGGGCAAACCGTGGTGGTCGAAAACCGCGCGGGCGCGACGGGAACGATCGGCGCCGACGTGCTCGCCAAGAGTCCCCCCGACGGCTATTCGCTCATGATGGGTCACGCCAACTCGCATGCGATTGCGCCCAACCTGATGGCGAAGCTCCCCTACGACCCGATCAAGGATTTTGCGCCGGTTTCCTACGTCGGTTATGTGCCGAACGTTCTTTCGCTGCATCCTTCGGTGCCGGCGAAGAACATGCAGGAGCTCGTGGCGCTCCTCAAGGCCAACCCGGGGAAATATACCTACGCCTCCTCGGGCAACGGCAGCTCCCAACATCTGTCGGGCGAAATGTTCAAGCTGCTCACCGGCACGAGCGCGCTCCACGTGCCCTATAAAGGCAGCGGCGACGCCATCAAGGACCTGCTGGCCGGAACGGTTTCCTTCAATTTTGACACCATGCCGCCGGTGCTCGAGCACATCAAGGCCGGCAAGCTGCGCGGTCTGGGCATCTCCACTCCGAAGCGCCTCGCGCAATTGCCGGAGGTGCCGACCTTCGCGGAAGAAGGCCTGGTCGGATTTGAAATCCTCAACTGGTACGGCGTCATGGCGCCCGCGGCCACGCCCAGGGAGATCGTCGCGAAACTGTCGGCCGACATCAACAAGGCAATGCGCGAACCCGACGTAAAGACGCGCCTGGAGCAAGTCGGCACCCAGCTGCGCGAAATGTCGCCGGAGGAGTTCGGCGCCTTCATGAGAGCGGAATTGGTCAAGTACGCCAAGCTCGTCAAAGACGCGAAGATCCGGCTGGAATGAGCCAGGCCATCCTGGTCCAGCGCGACGGGCCCATCGTCACCGTCGTCCTGAATCGGCCGGAAAAACTCAACGCGCTGACCAAACCCATGTGGCAGCGCCTGGGCGAGGTGTTCGGCGAACTGTCCGCCGACGATTCGATCCGCTGCATCGTGCTGCGTGGCGCGGGCACGAAATCGTTTGCGCCAGGCAACGACATCTCGGAGTTCGAAAACGAGCGCGGCAACGTCGAGCAGGCGCGCGCCTACGGGCGAATCATGCACGGCACGATTGATGCGATCGCAGCGTGCCGCCATCCGGTTGTCGCGATGATCCATGGGATCTGCGTGGGCGGCGGCCTCGAGATCGCGGGCCTGGCCGACATCCGCATTTGCGGCGAATCGTCGCGCTTCGGCGTGCCGATCAAGAATCTGGGCCTAGTAATGGCGTACGGTGAAATGCGCGCGCTGATCGACCTGGCGGGGCGCGCCACCGCCCTCGAACTCCTGCTCGAGGGTCGCGTGTTCGGCGCCGCGGAGGCGAAAGAAAAAGGCCTGGTCACGCGCGTGGTGCCCGACGCCAGGGTCGAAGAGGAAGCGCTTGCGTCCGCGCGCCTGATCGCCGAAGGCGCGCCGCTGGTGGCGCGCTGGCACAAGAAGTTTGCGCGGCGCCTGGCCGATCCGCGCCCGCTCGGCGAAGCGGAATACGACGAGGGTTTCGCGTGCTTCGGAACGCAGGACTTCGCCATCGGCTACCAGGCGTTCCTTGCCAAGAAAAAGCCCGATTTCAAGGGAAGCTGAAGGCCCGCGCGCTCTGATAATATTGCGCGCCCAGCAGCCGCACGAGCTGCGGATTATCCAAGGAGACAAGCAATGAACAATCCGATTTGCGCCGCCCTTCGCATTGCCGCAACGCTATCGATCGCCGCGGCGGCGTCGCTGGCCCAGGCGCAGGCGTGGCCGTCCAAGCCAGTGACCATCGTCAATCCATTCGCACCCGGGGGCGGCGTGGACGCATTCGCGCGGCCTTTGTCGGCCAAGTACTCCACGGCGCTCGGCCAGCAGTTCCTTGTCGAGAACCTCGCGGGTGCCGGCGGCACGCTGGGCGCGGCCAACGCGGCCAGGCGCGCGGGCGACGGGTACACTTTCTTCATGGGCGCGGTCCACCACGCGATCGCCGAAAGCCTCTATACGAAGCTGCCCTACAGCATCGAGAAGGATTTCCTGCCGGTCACCGTGGTGGCGTATGTGCCGAACGTGGTGGTCGTCCATCCAAAGCACAGCTTCAAGACTCTCAAGGAATTCACCGACTTCGCCCGCGCCAACCCCGGCAAGCTCAACTACGGTTCGGCCGGCAACGGCACTTCGCACCACCTGGCCGTCGAGCTCTTCAAGACCATTACGCACACTCAGCTCACACACGTGCCTTACAAAGGCGCCGGCCCGATGATGACCGACCTGCTTGCCGGACAAGTGGACTTTGCCTTCGACGGCATGGGCACTTCGGCCCAGCAGATCAGGGCCGGCAAGCTGCGGCCGCTCGCCGTAACCACCGCCAAGCGCGCTCCGCTGATCCCAGACGTGCCGACCATGAAGGAGGCGGGCGTGCCCGGGTACGAAGTCACCACCTGGTATGCGTTGTGGGCGGTCAAAGGCACGCCGAAAGAGGTTGTCGATCGCATGCACGCGGAAACCGTGAAAGCATTGGGGATGCCCGACATCAAGGAGTATTGGGCCGCGCAGGGGGCCGATCCCGGCGGCCAGTCGCCGGCGGAGTTTGGTGCGTTCCTGCGCTCCGAGATCGCCAAGTGGGCCAAAGTCGTCAAGGACTCGGGCGCCAAGATCGATAACTAGCCAAGCCAGTGGCGGCGCGCGGCGGATTTCGTGAAGGCGTGCTGCACGCCGCGGGCATCCCCGCAATGGTGGTGGCCGCGGGATACATCGGGTTCGGCGCGCTCGCGGCAGGACACGGCCTGTCGTTTGCCGGCACGCTGATCTCGACGGTTTTCATCTGGGCCCTGCCGGGCCAGCTGATTCTGGTGGAGATGCACACGGTCGGCGCGCCGTTTTTCGCCGTCCTCCTCACGGTCGTTTTTTCGGCGGCGCGCTTCCTGCCGATGACCGTGGTGCTGATGCCGCTCCTGCGCGAGGCAAGGAACAAATCCGCCCCCTACTACGCAGCCGCGCAGTTCGTAACGATGACCAGCTGGGCCTGGGCGATGGCACGCTTTCCCGCCATGCCTGCCGAGCACCGGCTCGGCTATTTTTTCGGCTTCTCGACGACGCTCCTCGCAACCGCGTCGACCGCAACCGCGCTGGGCTTCCTTGCCGGCGACGTGTTGCCCCCGATGGCCAAGCTGGCGTTCGTATTCATGAGCCCCATGTATTTCCTGCTGTTGCTGGCCGGCGGCGGCAATGACGCGCGCGGATACCTCGCCATCGTAGCCGGCGCGATCGCCGGGCCCCTGGCGCACATGGCGTCCCCACAATGGAGCGTGGTCGTGGCGGGATTTGTCGGTGGGACGCTTGCCTATGCGGGGCATCGCGCCTGGCGCAGGAACCGGGGCATGCGATGACCGAATACACGCTGCTCTCGATCGCGTGCGGCGCGGGGACGTATCTCTGGCGGGGGCTGGGGGTGGCCGTGTCGGCGCGAATCAAACCCGACAGCGAATTGTTCGCGTGGATCGGGTGCGTTGCGTTTGCAATGCTCTCCGGCCTCATCAGCCGCGTCGTGCTGCTGCCATCGGGCGCGCTCGAGCAGACGTGGCTCTGGCAGCGGCTGGCGGCGATCGCGTGCGCGCTGGCCGTCTACTTTTTCTTCACGAGGAAGAACCTCTTCGCCGGCGTCATTGCGAGCGCGGCCGCGATGTACGTGATCCTTCGCCTCGCTCCCTAGAGAATGCCTGCGGTGCGAAGGGCCGCGATGTCCGCGTCGCTCTTGCCAAGCAAGCCGCGCAGAATCTCCTCCGTATGCTCGCCGACCAGCGGCGGGGGCACCTTGTATTCGACCGGCGTGGCCGAGAAGCGCATCGGGCTCGCCACTGTCGATAGCTTGCCGGCCACGGGATGATCCATTTCGACGCGGATGCCGCGCGCTTTCACCTGCGGCTCCTCGAAGACCTGCGCAAGGTTGTTGATCGGACCGTTGGGCACGCCCGCAGCCTCGAGCAGGTCCACCCACTCCCGCGTGGTCCGCTTTGAAAACACCTCCTGCAGGAGGCGAGTAAGCTCGACCCGGTTCTCTACGCGCTTGCCGTTTGTAACGAAGCGGGGATCCGCGGCATATGACGGGCAGCCCGCCACGTCACAGAACTTGCGGTACAGGTTGTCGTTGCCGCAGGCGAGGATAACGTCTCCATCCGAGGTCTTGAACGGCTGGTACGGAACGATGTTCGGGTGCAGGTTGCCGATGCGTTTGGGCGGCACGCCGGTCGAGAAATAGTTGGTGTTCTGGTAGGAAAGCAGCGCGATCTGCGAATCGAGCAGGGCGAGATCGAGGTGCTGCCCGATGCCGGTCTCGGCCCGGTGCGCTAGCGCCGCGCAGATGGCGATCGACGCGTACATCCCGGTAATGATATCCGCCACTGGAACCCCTGCGCGCTGCGGTCCCCCGCCAGGGGCGCCGTCAGGCTCGCCCGTGACGCTCATCATGCCGCCCATGCCCTGGATCATGAAGTCGTAGCCTGGGTGCTCGCGATAGGGTCCGGTCTGGCCGAAGCCGGTGACCGAGCAATAAATCAGGCGGGGGTTGATCGCCTTGAGGCTGGCGTAGTCCAGCCCATACCGGGCAAGGTCACCGAACTTGTAGTTTTCGATCAGGACGTCGCAAACCCGGGCCAGCTCACGCACGACTTCCTGGCCCGCGGGTTTCGAAATGTTGAGAGACACCGATTTCTTGCCGCGGTTGGCGGCGGTGAAGTAGGCGGATTCCTTGGAGTCGCGGCCTTCCTTGTCCTTCACCCACGGCGGACCGAACGCGCGCGAGTCGTCGCCGATTTTCGGGCGCTCGACTTTGATGACCTCGGCGCCCAGGTCGGCCAGGTTCTGTCCGGCCCAGGGGCCGGCAAGCACGCGGGACAAGTCGAGCACACGGATATGCGATAGCGGTCCGGCCATGATTCTCGTTTCCTTGGAAGATTTTCGTCAGGCCGGAATTATCCACGGAATCCGGCGTGAACCGGCTTCAGGACGTGCCGGTGG
This sequence comes from Pseudomonadota bacterium, assembly GCA_031380765.1. Taxonomy (GTDB): domain Bacteria; phylum Pseudomonadota; class Gammaproteobacteria; order Burkholderiales; family SG8-39; genus SZAS-79. Next base: position 7,391 of record JANMXB010000564.1, read on the forward strand.
CCCGGGACCTTGCGCGCAGCAGGTTGCGCACTTGGCGCGACGAGGCGAACGCGCGGTTGTGGGCGAACTCCTCGTGGTTGCTCTCGATGTCGTCGAGATCGTAGACGTAATTGACCATGAAGCCGGCAGCCTCGCGCAGCCCCTTGGGCGACACGTCGCCCAGCCAGTTGACCCTTTCGAGCCGCGCACCATTGTTCAGGTGAAAGCGTGCAACCGGGTCGCGCGGCTTGCCCGAAGAATGCTTGGCCGCAAGCAGGTACGTCGCGACCGATTTAAGGAGGACCGGCTGCAGGCGCTCGTTCACGTCGGGGGCGCGGTACCAGCCCGCCTGTTCGGTCGCCTTGAGGATCTCCTGTTCCGATTCCGACAGTAACGCCTTGGCGTCTCGTCCCAGCCACTGCGCGAACCCCGGCACCGGCGAAAGCGTCACGAATGTCTTGAGATGCGGCATCTCGCGGCGCAGTTCCTCGACCACCTGCTTGATCAGGAAGTTGCCGAACGAGACTCCCTGCAGCCCGCCCTGGCAGTTCGAGATCGAGTAGAACACGGCGGTGGTGGCGCGCTTGGGATCGATCGGCAGGCGCGAGGCATCGAGCAGCGGGCCGATCGCGTCGGGGATCGCGCGGGTCAGCGCAACCTCAACGAAAATCAGCGGCTCGCCGACCAGGGTGGGATGGAAAAAGCCGAAGCACTTGCGATCCGGGGGGTCGAGCCTGGCGCGCAGCTCCGACCAGCCGTTGATCTCGTGGACCGCCTCGTACAGGATGATTTTTTCGAGGATCGCCGCGGGCGTGGACCAGCCGATGCGCTTCAGGACCAGGAATCCACGGTTGAACCACGAAGTGAACAGGTGCTTGAAATCGGAATCGATGCGCTTGAGCTCGGGGTGGCCGGGAATTTTGCGCAGGACGTCCTCGCGCATTCGGACCAGTACCGCGGTTCCCCCCGGCGCGAGATTGAGCCGGCGCAGAAGTTCCTGCAGGCGGGGCTCGGCGGCCTCATGGAGCTGGAAGGCCAATTCCGGGCTCGGGTCGGCGACGTACTGCGCTATCGCATCGTCGATCTTCTTCGGATCGGCGCCGAACCTCTCGGCGAGTAGAAGCAGGAACTGCAGCTTCACCTCCGCCGAGGCGCTGGTGTACGCATCGAGCAGTTCGCGCGCGCGTGCAACGCCCGAGGCTTCGCCGCGCTCCGAAAGCAGTCCTTCGGCGAGCGCCCCGAGCTCTTCCTGACGGGACGAAAACAAACGGCTGAGGAATCGTGGCGCCATGGCGCGAATCTACCTCAGCACGGCAAAACCCGCGAGCGGCCTTCCTACCACAGGCTGACGATCATGCGCCCCGCGATAACGTACAGGGTAAGCGCGAAGACGTTACGCAGCTGCCGTACCGGCATGCGCTGCGACACGCGCGCGCCCAGCGGCGCAGTGAGTACGCTTGGCGCCACGATCATCGCGAGGGCCGGCAGGTAGATAAAGCCCAGGCTGTGCTGCGGAAGCGGACCGGCCTGCAGGCCCGCAAGCACATAGCCTGCGCTTGCCGCCAGCGCGAGCGGGATCCCGATAGCTGCAGCCGTACCGACGGCCCGCTTGAGCGGCACGTTGCACCAGGCCATGAACGGAATCGTCATGAACGCCGCACCCGCGGCGAGAAATGTGGACAGAAATGCGACCACGGTGCCGGCGATGCCCAGGCCGAGGCGGCCGGGCAGCTCGCGCGTGGCCTTGGGTTTGAGGTCGAAGAACATGCTGGTGGCCGCGTAAAAAATGAATGCGGCAAAAAAGATTGCGAGCGGGCGGCCGGGCACTTTTCCGGCCACCAACGTGCCGAGAAGGGCGCCGAGCGCCAGGCCGGGCAGCATCCCGGTGACGATGTTCCAGCTGACGCCGCCACGCGCGTGGTGGGCACGCATGCTGGAAGCGGAGGTAAACGGGATCGTCGCCATCGAGGTAGCCAGTGCCATGTGCATCAGGTGATCCGGCGGGAACCCGGATTCAGCGCCCTGCAGCCCGAATACATACAGCAGGGTGGGTACCAGGAGCATGCCGCCGCCGATGCCCAGAAGGCCCGCCATGAAGCCGATCACCGCGCCGATCATCAGATACACCCACCAGAGTTCCACGCCTCAGGCTTCCAGCAAGCGGGTGACCAGCTCGGCGAATCCCGCCCCGGCTTCGGCCGCCGTAACGTAAGCGGGGGGAGCAGCAAGCAGGCTTTCGAAGCGGCGCACATTGGCCACCCCGATCGAATTCTGGAAGTAGCCGAACATCGGCGCGTCGTTGGGCGAATCCCCGGCGAAGGCGAATTGCGCGCGCTCGGCATCGAGGTCCACGCCGAAGCACTCGCGCGCGAGGGTTTTGGTCATCCCAAGCTTGTCGTAGTCGCCGAACCATCCGTTCACGTGAATCGAGCTGATCCTCGCGCTCAAGCCGCCTTCGCGCATGATCGTGGCGATTCGCTCGGCCTCGGAGAGAGGAAGCGCCGGCACGTCCTCGCAGAAATCGATCGCGAGATCGGTTTCGCGGTATTGCTGGTCGCTGGCCAGCGCGCAGCCCGGTACCGCAACAAGGATGCGATCGCGCACGGCCGCCAGGCGCGCACGGTTCGCGGCCCGTGTGGCTTCGTCATGAAGGAAGCGCTTCGCCAGCCTTTGCTCCGCGCGATCGTAACGGAAGTAGAACGCGCCGTTTTCGCCGACGACCGCATCCACCGGCCACATGCGCGCTATGTGGTCGCACCATCCGGCCGGCCGGCCGGTGACCGGAACCGCGATCCTGTCCGCGCCTTTCCAGCGCTCGAGCGCTGCATACGCATGTGCGGTGAGACGCCCGTCCGTGGTCAGCGTGTCGTCGATATCGAAGAAAAGGCCACGAATTGCGCCGGGTTGCATCTTTGCGATCGGCTGCATCATTGCTCCGCCAGCCACTGCGCCACCCGCGACTTCTGCGCGTCGGTCAGATGCAGGCCGGCTTTCGTCCGACGCCAAAGGATGTCTTCGGCCGTGCGCGCCCATTCATGCTCGACGAGGTAGCGCGCTTCGCGTTCGTAGAGCGCCGCACCGAAGTGCTCACCGAGGTCGGCGGCGGTCATCGCGTTGCCGAGCACCTGGGCTGCAAGCGTGCCGTGGCGCCGAAAAAGGGCCTGCAAGGCTTCGGCTGGAATCTGCGAATACTGTCCGCGCAGGCGCTCATACGCCGCCTGCGCGGATCCGCCAAAATCACTTCCCGGGAGGGGAAACTTGTCCGTCCAGGCCGGTTTCAATCCGGGAAAGTAGGGCGCCAGTTTTTCCAGCGCATGCTCCGCAAGGCGCCGGTAGGTCGTGATCTTCCCGCCGAACACTGAGAGTACGGCCATCGCGCCCTGGTCGTCATCCACCCGCAGCGTGTAATCACGCGTAACCGCCGAGGGATCGCTGCTGCCGTCGTCGTACAACGGACGAATCCCCGCATAACGCCATGCGACGTCCGCGCGCGCTATCGGCTTGACAAGGTAGCGATTCACCGCGCGGCACAGGTAGGCGACCTCTTCTTCGCTCGCCTGCGGATCGCCAGGGTCCCCCTGCACCTGGATGTCCGTGGTCCCGATCAGCGTGAAATTCCCTTCGTAGGGAATCATGAACACCACGCGTTTGTCGTCGTTCTGCAGGATGAACGCGTGGTCGCCTGCATAGACTCTCGGCACCACGATGTGGCTGCCTTTGACCAGACGCACGTTGTCCCGGCTGGGCTGGTGCAGGTGCCCGTTGAGCACTTCCTTGACCCAGGGGCCGGCCGCATTCACCACTGCACGGGCCTGGACCGCAGTGGTCGCCCCGTCCGCACCTTTGACCTGCGCCAGCCAGCGTCCATCCTTGCGATGCGCAGCCATGCAAACGGTACGCGTGAGGATCCGCGCACCGAGACGTTGCGCGTCCAGCGCATTGGCGACGACAAGGCGGGCATCGTCGACACGGCAATCGGAGTAAATGAAGCCGTTCCTGAGCGAGTCCTTAAGACCGGCGTTGTAGGGCGGCTCCGCAAGGCTCACGCCGTGAGAGCCCGGCAGTTTGGTGCGCCGGCCAAGATGATCGTAGAGAAACAGGCCCGTGCGGATCATCCAGCGCGGCCGCAATTCCGGGACATGCGGCATCACGAACCGCATTGGCGCGACCAGATGGGCGGCGATCGATAGCAGGACCTCGCGCTCGGCCAAGGCTTCGGCGACGAGGCGGAATTCGTATTGCTCGAGGTATCTCAGGCCGCCATGGATGAGCTTGGACGAGTGCGAGGACGTGTGCGCGGCAAGGTCGTCCTTTTCCACCGCGAGAACCGAAAGTCCGCGTCCGGCCGCGTCGCGGGCGATACCGATGCCGTTGATCCCGCCGCCGACCACCAGGAGATCGAAATTTTCGATCATGCGGCGCGCAACGTTTCCATCGTGTGCTGCGCGATGACCCTTGCCTCGTCGGCCGGGATAACCCAGGCCGACACGCGGCTCGAGTCCCTGCTGATGCGCGGACCATTGGATTCGTTGGCGGCCGGGTCTATCTCGACGCCCAGCCAGCGCGCAGCGGCGCACACGCCCGCGCGAATGGCTGGATGGTGCTCGCCTATGCCTGCCGTGAACACCAGCGCGTCCAGGCCGCCTAGCGCGGCCGCCAGCGAGCCGATTTCGCGTCCGATGCGATAGACATAGAGGTCGATCGCGGTACGTGCCGAGGCCTTGTCGCTCGCCATGAGCTCACGCATGTCGCCCGAAATTCCCGATACTCCGGCGAGGCCGGATTCGTTGTAGAGCATGTGCTCGACTTCCCTCGGGGTCATGCCCAGCTGGCCGATCATATAAAGGACGATTCCCGGATCGAGACTGCCGCAGCGGGTGCCCATCGGCAACCCGTCGAGCGCGGTAAACCCCATCGTGGTGGCAACGCTGTGCCCCGCGGAGAGTCCGCACAGGCTCGATCCGGCACCGAGGTGCGCGACGATGGTCCGGCCGGTGGCCGCGCGCGCATCGAGTTCAGGCAGCACGGACGCGACATATTCGTAGGACAGGCCATGAAAGCCGTAGCGTTGCACGCCGCGCGAGGTAATGGACGCGGGGAGCGCGAACGCTTGGGCTACCGGAGGCTGGGTGCGGTGGAAAGAAGTATCGAAACAGGCCACTTGCCGGAGCGAGGCGTCGAGCACCGACACCGTGCGAATGGCTGCGAGGCAGTGCGGCTGATGAAGCGGCGCAAGCGGAACCAGCTTGTCGAGCTCGGCAAGGACCTTGTCGCCGATGCGGACCGGGCCGGAAAACGCCCGTCCGCCGTGCACGACCCGATGACCTACCGCGGCAAGGCGGTCGTAAGCCGCGGCACTGGGCAGGAAGTCGAGCAGGAACGCCAGAGCTCCGGCATGGTCCAGCGCTTCGCTCCAGCGCTTCTCACCCAATGTGGTGTCGCGACTATCGCGCGCCAGAAAATGGGCTGGGCCCCCTATACCCTCGATCTCGCCATGCAACCGGATGTCCAGGGTCTGGTCGGCAAACAGCGAGAACTTGAGGCTCGTGGACCCGGCATTCAGGACGAGCAGCGCGTCAGCCATGACTCGGGCTCCAAATAAAAAGGGGCAGCTCGCACTGCCCCCGGGCCGCACCTGCGCAAACGGCTATCTCTTCTGCCGCAGCTTGCGGATCGCGGCGATTTGCGCAGCCGCCTCGGCCAGTTCGGCGGCAGCCTTGGCGTATTCCATTTTGCCGCTGCGGTCGTGCATCGCTTCTTCGGCTCGCTTCTGCGCCTCGAGCGCTTTGGCTTCGTCGAGGTCGTGACCCCGGATCGCCGTATCCGCGAGAACCGTTACCACTCTGGGCTGGACTTCGAGGATGCCGCCCGCAACGAAAATCAGCTCTTCCTCGCCACCGCCTTCGGGCCTGATGCGCACCGTGCCCGGCTTGATGCGCGTGATGAGCGGCGTATGCCGGGGGTAGATGCCAAGCTCGCCGGCCTCGCCCGGAAGGACGACGAACTCCGCCTCGCCGGAGTAGATCTGCTCTTCGGCGCTGACGACGTCGACGTGGATGGTGTTGGCCATTACTGCAGCGTCTTCGCTTTCTCTACGGCTTCTTCAATGCCGCCGACCATGTAGAACGCCTGCTCGGGCAGGTGGTCGTAATCGCCCGCGACAATGCCCTTGAAGCCTTTGATCGTTTCGGCCAGCGGCACGTACTTGCCATCCTGGCCGGTGAAGTTCTTGGCCACGTCGAAAGGCTGCGACAGGAAGCGCTGGATCTTGCGTGCGCGCGCCACAGCCAGCTTGTCTTCGGGCGAGAGTTCGTCCATGCCCAGGATCGCGATGATGTCGCGCAATTCCTTGTAGCGCTGCAGCGTGGCCTGTACCGAACGGGCTACGTTGTAATGCTCCTCGCCGACCACGTGCGGGTCCATCTGGCGGCTGGTGTAGTCGAGCGGTTCCACTGCGGGATAGATTCCCAGCGACGCAATATCGCGCGACAGCACCACCGTGGAGTCCAGGTGGCCGAACGTCGTCGCAGGCGACGGGTCGGTGAGGTCGTCAGCAGGCACGTACACGGCCTGGATCGAGGTGATCGAACCGGTCTTGGTGGAAGTAATGCGCTCCTGCAGGCGGCCCATTTCCTCGGCCAGCGTCGGCTGGTAACCCACCGCGGTGGGCATCCGGCCGAGCAGCGCGGACACTTCGGT